>NZ_PXUD01000016.1:0-61076 GCF_003390965.1 Salinivibrio sp. HTSP | reverse complement strand
CAAAGCCCGTGTCTTATGGATATGTGGGGTTTATTAACCGCTTACAGCTCTTCGAGGCGATCCTGATCAATGACAACATCTAAAAACCAGCGATTGCCATACATCATCTCATCGCGCAGTTTATCCCATTTAGCAAGGCCTTCACTGATATAGCTTGCAGAAGGGGCAAAACTACGCCGAACAATTTCACCGTCATTAAGAATCTCGCCGAGCAATTCCTTAGCATGAGCAATGTCCATACTCCGATGACTAAAAAGCTGCCAGTCCTCTTTCATCCACTCGACTAGGGACTTCCCGACATCACTGGGCTCGTATACATTAACTAAAAGCTCGAAATAGTCTATGAGCTTGCTGGGCTCAACGAGCTGTGTATCAGCTGTACCACAAAAATCACAGGTACCATGTTCTGGGTTGAGTGACGGAAAAAGCTGATCTCGTAAGCTACGATCATCAAAGCATTCTGGGCAACAGAAACGTTTTGGCATCGACTTCACCCAAGATAATCGGCAAGAGTTTCAATATGATGCTTCATGGAGAGCTTTTTTACATAGCCTAGCCCTGGAAAATGCCCTTTTTCATGGAGAGCCTTGAACTCCTTGATAGCTTCGGTTTCGAGAATATTGGAAGTGCCGCTATCAAGTTTCGCGATTAGCTTATCCAACGCTTGGCCAAACTTACCAGCAGGATCGCTCGGCGTATCCTTCGTATCCGATACGAAATGATAGACATACATAACATCATCTTTATCTGGATCGATAAACGTCAGATGTATAGCGACAGCATAGGCTGGTCCTCCGCTCTCACTATAGGCATCACCGACCATAAGAAAATCACCAAAACCCGCCATCCCGAGATCTTTGTATGTAACATGAAGATCTGAAAACTCTTCTAGCTCTGGGTAATCCGCATTGCGTTGTCTCTTAAAGCCATCGCGGATCAGAATACGCGTACTTTTATCAAAATGCCGACGGTAAAGCAGCTTAGAATGTTCCTCGACAAAAACGTTAGTAAGGCCGGGCATGTCATTCTCCAATGCAGCTGCCAGCAACTTGGGAACGTTACACCCCGCATGGACTAACACCGGGTTATGATCGAGGTGTTGGTTATAACAATCCATTGCTTCGTCGATTGTCATCTCATTACGCAGCAAGACTCCAGCGCGTATATTGCTAGTTCCAATAAATTCGTCTTGGAGAAGAGCTGTAATGCCTGCACCATCTTCCTGGTGATCACCGTGATAAGGATTCACAATAACAATTGCATGTCCTTCAGCAGCATGAACCGCGCTCAAGGCCTTCTTAAGCCCACCTAATGACTCTCTAACAGGCTCAATCACAGGAATAAAGTTATTGTCAGAAAAAACCCCCGCCATATCGCGGATAGTTATGAGTTCAAATTGCTTCCCTCGAAAATAGGGATAGTACATAAGTCAATCACCTCCATGTCATTGCCGCGCATAGCGGAGTTTCAATAGCTTCTATTAGCTTTGAACGATCAGACTGACGAACCGATACTGACAGCCCCGCAGCCTGTAAAGATTTAGGCAAACGATCGATATAGTCTCCCAAAGGTGATAGATCACGAGTCCGCTTAAGCGTTTGTACCAGCTCTACATGTAGTGCGGCGGGATCGAGGGTTGCGAAAAGCTCACGCACCGCTCCGTGTCTCTTCGTATTAGGGAGATCTGGCACCGAGATCCCCATCGCACTCAAAATTTCAATACTCTCTGATATACGCAACGAATCAGAAACAGTGGCCGGACAGATTCGCTCAGGACAATGGGCTGCTTCGCGCATTGTGGTAATCTGGTAACGCTTTGAAAGGCACATAACCCCAACATCTTCTGGAACCTTTTCCAGTACGCCTTCAATATGTCCTTCGCTTGCGATTACATTCACTTTAGCGAAAACACGCTTATAGTTTTCTACTTGGTTAGCAAGTCGCACTAACGAGTCCCGCTCCGACTTGATTTCATAGACAGTCGCAGTGCCATTTAAAATTACAACATCGGCCTTACTATTCCCGATACGAAACTCATTGAGCATTGAAGCTGTGCGAAGTGAATGGGTACCCAAAAGCACCTTTTGACTAATAGCTGCTCGATATATATATTCATCACGATGACCTGCAACGTTAAGAATATTGAATGCAAAATCAAACGCTTCACCCACTGTTGCGCTGGGCGCCAACTGGTCAAAAATACCTGCGTCTTTCAGCAGCCGAGTGAACAAAGCTGACTGCCCCTTCTTTGCCAACTCTCTAAAAACAGCAGCTGAAAACAGCCTAGGTAGCGTAGAAAAGTTTTTAAAGTCATTGATTTTCATTAAAACACCAGAAAAACCGCTATGTTTTAGGAGCATTGTTTAAAAGGCCATCTGTCTTCTTTAGCTTCTGGCTAAAGGACCTAGTCAACCTACTAAATCATGTAAAAACTGACTGATATACTAGCATTCACGTCTAATTTTGGCGATTGAAAAAGGCCTCCCTTTTAAACCAACTACTAGTTTTAGACTTAGTTCTATCGACAGATATAATTCAGACAATCTCGAGGGACTGAATACATGGTAACAGCTTCTAAAAGGGAATAATCTGAGAATCTGACAGGTGGTATGTAAAAATGCGGGCCGGTGCACCATCACCGGCCCGTGTACTTTCGTTTTACTTGCGTCGGCCAAACGGCCTGCGTCTCATTTTGTCGATTTAATCGACCACTCTCGTCATACCTTTGCCAGCAAGCTCAGCCAGCCTGTTTTGGAATACCTCCATTTTGTCGGCAATGGCTTTCATCTTCGGGCTGTATTCGGTGTTGGACAGCCATGACGTCAATCGTTGATAGATAGTGCAACCATAAAAAAATGCCAGTCAGAAAACTGACTGGCATTTTTTATGGTTGGTAAAGCTTAATTCGCTATATCGCGAGTCTTACTCCCACTCAATCGTCGCTGGGGGTTTGCCGGAGACGTCGTAAACCACGCGGGAGATGCCGTCGACTTCGTTGATGATGCGGTTTGATACCTTACCCAAGAAATCGTATGGCAGGTGTGCCCAGTGTGCGGTCATAAAGTCGATGGTTTCGACGGCACGTAGGGCAATGATCCAGTCGTATTTACGGCCATCGCCCATCACGCCCACCGAGCGAACTGGCAGGAATACGGCGAAGGCTTGCGAGACTTTCTCGTAAAGATCGGCATTGCGTAGCTCTTCGATAAAGATCGCATCGGCGCGACGAAGTAGATCGCAGTATTCTTTTTGAATCTCGCCTAGCACGCGTACGCCGAGGCCTGGCCCTGGGAAGGGGTGGCGATAAAGCATGTGGTACGGTAAGCCTAGCTCAAGGCCAATTTTGCGTACTTCATCTTTGAACAACTCTTTGAGTGGCTCAACCAGACCCATTTCCATTTCTTCCGGCAGGCCACCCACATTGTGATGTGATTTGATCACATGGGCTTTACCGGTTTTCGAGGCCGCTGACTCAATCACATCCGGGTAGATGGTGCCTTGTGCCAGCCACTTGGCATTTTTCATTTTGCTCGCTTGCTCATCGAATACTTCGACAAACACGCGGCCAATGATTTTACGCTTAGCTTCCGGATCCGCTTCGTCTTTAAGGGCATCGAGGAAACGGTCTTCAGCGTTAACATGAATAATATTCAAACCAAAGTGGTCACCGAACATTTCCAGTACTTGCTCACCTTCGTTAAGGCGTAGCAGGCCATTATCGACGAACACACACGTGAGCTTATCGCCAATTGCACGGTGAACCAGCATGGCGACCACAGAAGAGTCAACGCCGCCAGACAAGCCAAGGATCACTTCATCATCCCCGACTTGCTCACGAATACGCTCAATCGCATCGTCAATAATGGTGGCTGGTGTCCACAAGCGCTCGCATTGGCAGATTTGCATCACAAACTGCTCCAACATGCGTTGGCCTTGGCGAGTATGGGTCACTTCTGGGTGGAATTGCACACCATAAAAACGCTTGTCTTCATTGGCCATGGCCGCGAAGGGGCAAGTGTCTGTCTCGGCCACTTTGACAAAATCTTCTGGAATGGCGACCACTTTATCGCCATGGCTCATCCATACATCAAGGAGTGCGTGACCGTCATCGGCGATGGCATCTTCAATGCCATCAAACAGCGCGCTTTGTCCAACGCGTTTTACTTGCGCGTAGCCAAATTCACGGTGCTCAGAGCCGGCCACCTTACCACCAAGCTGCTCGGCCATGGTCTGCATGCCATAACAAACCCCCAACACTGGCACGCCGGCGTTAAAGACATACTGCGGCGCTCGTGGCGAGTTCTCCTCTGCCACGCTCTCTGGACCACCGGATAGGATGATACCGTTAGGGGCAAAATCACGAATGTCTTGCTCGTCGACATCCCAGCTCCAAAGCTCACAATACACACCGATCTCGCGTACACGGCGCGCAATCAATTGGGTGTACTGGGAGCCAAAATCAAGGATCAAAATACGTTGAGCATGAATGTTCTGGGTCATTATCTGGCTTTCTCAATTAAGTGGAACAAAGGGGAGCCGCGCTCCCCTCTCAAATACATCGCGGTGGTGATGTCTTTAGCCGAGGCGGTAGTTCGGCGCTTCTTTAGTAATGGTGACATCATGCGCGTGTGACTCTTTCATGCCCGCGCCGGTTACGCGAACAAACTGCGCTTGGGTACGCATCTCTTCAATGGTGGCAGAGCCGGTGAGACCCATGCTGGAGCGCAAGCCACCCATTTGTTGATGAATGATCTCTTTCATCATGCCTTTGTAATCAACGCGTCCTTCAATGCCTTCAGGCACCAGCTTGTCTGCGGCGTTATCGCTTTGGAAGTAACGGTCAGACGAGCCTTTCGACATCGCGCCTACCGAGCCCATACCACGATAAGATTTGTAAGCGCGACCTTGGTAAAGCTCCACTTCACCCGGAGACTCTTCGGTACCGGCGAGCATTGAGCCTACCATCACACAGGATGCACCGGCCGCAATGGCTTTACACAGATCCCCAGAGAAGCGGATACCGCCATCGGCAATCACAGGAATGCCGTATTCTTGCGCTACAGCGGCTGCATCACTGATCGCCGTGATCTGCGGGACACCCACGCCGGTAACGATACGCGTGGTACAAATTGAGCCTGGGCCAATGCCAACCTTAACGGCATCCACACCGGCTTCAATCAAGGCGCGTGCGCCTTCAGCCGTGGCGACGTTGCCGCCCACAATCTGCAGGTTCGGATACGCGGCACGTGCTTCACGGATACGTTGCAACACCCCTTCAGAGTGGCCGTGTGATGAGTCAATCAGCAGCACATCCACGCCGGCTTCAACCAAGGCGGCAATACGTTCTTCATTGCCCGCACCGGCCCCGACCGCACCGCCAACACGTAAGCGACCTTGTTCGTCTTTACAGGCATTAGGCTTGCTTTCCGCTTTTTGGAAGTCTTTAGCGGTGATCATACCGGTGAGATGATGGCTTGAGTTGACCACCAAAACCTTCTCGACGCGGTGTTGTTGCATGAGCTGTTGTACCTGCTCACGCTCCGCGCCTTCTTGCACAGTGGCAAGGCGAGATTTTGGTGTCATCACGTCTTCGACGCGCTTGCTTAAGTCAGAGACAAAACGCACGTCACGGCCAGTGATGATGCCCACCAGCTCTTTTTGTGCATTGACAACAGGGTAACCGGCAAAGCCGTTACGCTCAGTCAGCGCCTTCACATCAGCAATGGTCATTTCAGGGGTCACAGTCACTGGATTGGTGACCATGCCTGCTTCATAGATTTTGACCAAGCGTACTTGTTCAGCCTGTTGCTCGATGGTCATGTTTTTATGGATAAAGCCAAGACCACCTTCTTGCGCCAAGGCAATTGCCAAACGGGCTTCGGTCACCGTGTCCATCGCGGCGGATAGCACAGGAATGTTTAAGCTGATCGAGCGTGTCAGTTTAGTACGCAGATCGGCATGGTTAGGAAGAACATTTGAGTGGGCAGGGACGAGGAGTACATCGTCAAAGGTTAGCGCTTCTTTCGCGATTCTCAGCATTGCAATATCTCACACCAAAATTTGTGAAGGGGAACAAAATATTGCCGCAGCATTATACGTGCAGCGCAAACGTTTGGCTATCGATTTTTACTAAGAATGTCCGTTTGTTGGGCAACTCAGATTTAGTCGGTTGATTTATCAACATATATCCGCGGGACTTTTTCGCAACCGATTGCTCTAGGTCTATTTGGCATACCGGAATGCGACAGGTAGTATGCTGACAAGCTTATTGAAAGGGACCGAGATCGTGACCGCTAACAACCGAAATATTCTTTCCGTCTCTCGCTTAAATGCCGAAGTGCGTCTTTGCTTGGAGAAAAACATCGGTATCGTCTGGCTCACGGGAGAAATCTCTAATTTTACCGCTGCGACATCGGGTCACTGGTATTTGTCGTTGAAAGACAACCAAAGCCAAGTTAAATGTGCGATGTTCCGTGGTAACAACCGCCGCGTGATGTTCAAACCTAAAAACGGCGATCAGGTGTTGGTGCGTGCGCGCGTGTCTATGTACGAGCCTCGCGGCGACTATCAGCTGATCCTTGAGAGCATGCAGCCCGAGGGCGATGGACGACTGCAGCAAGCGTTTGAGCAACGCAAACAAGCGTTGGCAGCCGAGGGATTATTCGCACAAAGCGCCAAACAGGCCTTGCCCGACCAACCCAAGCGCGTTGGCATAATCATCTCCAAAACGGGCGCTGCCTTGCATGATATTCTAAATGTGTTAAAACGGCGCGATCCGAGCCTGCCAGTGGTTATCTACCCCACGCTGGTACAAGGACAAGAAGCGGCGGTTTCTATTGCCCAAGCCATAGGACGCGCGAATACGCGCAACGAGTGTGATGTGCTGATTGTTGGCCGTGGCGGCGGCTCACTCGAGGATTTATGGTGCTTTAATGAAGAAATTGTCGCCCGTACTATCGCCGCCAGTCAGATCCCCATCGTCAGCGCCGTGGGCCATGAGGTCGATGTCACCATTGCCGACTTTGTTGCCGACGTGCGCGCGCCGACGCCATCAGCCGCCGCAGAATTAGTGAGCCGAGACCTCAGTTATCGCTTACAGCAATATCAGCAGCGCGAGCAAGCACTTAAAAACGCGATCGGCACCCTCTTGTATCGCCAGCAACGGGCGCTGACGCAGCACGAACACCGTTTGTCGCATCAGCACCCTCGTCGGCGTTTGCAACAGCAGAGTCAGCATATTGATGAGCTGCAACGACGAATGCACCAGGCACTCACTAAGCAGTTTTCACGGTACAGCAGCCAACTGAACACGTTAGATACTCGATTGCAGCGCATGACGCCTGACCGTCGTATTCAGCAGCATCAGGCTCAATTGGCGCAATACCATCAACGCCTTACCCACGCGATGGACTCGCACCTGTCCCATGCGCAACAGCGACTCGCGACCTTGGTCGCCACCTTAGATGCGGTCAGCCCACTTGCCACCCTTTCTCGCGGCTATTCAATTAGCCATGATAGTGATGGACACATCGTCACTAACATCAACCAGCTCAAAGAGGGTGATACCTTACACACCCAGCTCAGCAACGGCGATGTCACCAGCGTGGTACAACAACGACACCCGCATCAATCTCCTGATTAAACTCTGCACAACACACATCTGACCGATCAGTAAGCGATCGCGCGATCTGGGGGTTTATTCCCCCTGATCAGCTTCCTACCCTGAAAAGAATATTTATCAATACACTTCCCGAAAGCATAAGTTACATGTTCTGCATTTGGATTTATAGAAGGATAAAAATCTAAATTATGTTTTAATACAGCCTAGATCCAGAATAATCCAAAAGTGTGATATGGAAAGGGGTGTCGATTTTACCACCGCTCAAAACCTGAGCGGCAGCGCAATGGACTAGGATCTAAGACAACAGATAATCGCGCCTATTAACGTGACCTAGATCACTTTTATTCGGTTACGGATCCTAACAGAGATCGGACTCGCCATGTCGCGATCAAAAAAGCCCAGCATCGCTGCTGGGCTTTCTATCACTTCTTATTGCGGTTTTTCACCATATCCATTAAGCGTTTACGCTGACGGGATTGAGATAATGTCAGCTTTTCTTTTTTCCCCTCATAGGGGTTTTCGCTGTTTTGGAATTGGATCTTTATTGGCGTGCCCATTATATCCAGGGTTCGCCGATAGTAATTCATCAAATAACGCTTATAAGAATCTGGTAGCTCTTTGACCAAGTTACCATGAACCACCACAATCGGTGGGTTGTAGCCGCCTGCATGCGCATATTTGAGCTTTACCCGACGTCCACGGATCATCGGTGGTTGATGGTCATCTTGCGCCATTTTCAAAATGCGGGTGAGCATCGCGGTTCCAACACGTTTTGTCGCTGACTGATACGCCTCTTGAATCGACTCAAACAAGTGACCGACCCCGGTGCCGTGCAACGCAGAAATGAAATGCACACGGGCAAAGTCGACAAAGCCTAAGCGACGATCAAGCTCTGACTTCACACGCTCTTTCACTTCACTGTCCAAGCCATCCCACTTGTTGACCGCCAAAACAATCGAGCGCCCAGCATTCAGTGCAAAACCAAGCAAGCTTAAGTCTTGGTCTGAGATATTCTCGCGTGCGTCGATGACCAATAACACCACGTTGGCATCTTCAATCGCCTTGAGGGTTTGGATCACCGAGAATTTTTCTACCTTGTCGCTCACTCGTTTACGACGTCGCACCCCGGCGGTATCAATCATCACGTATTCGCGACCATCACGCTCCATGGGAATGTAAATGGAGTCACGGGTAGTGCCAGGCATGTCATAAACCACCACGCGCTCTTCACCGAGCATGCGGTTCGTCAGGGTTGATTTACCCACATTGGGGCGGCCAATAATTCCAATTTTAATCGGTAGCGATTGTAAGTATTCATACTCGCTTTCCGCCTGCTCTTCGGTTTTTACCGCGTCATCATCACTGTCGAGCGTATCGGCTTCCTCGGTCAAATCGATCACGCCTGCTTGCGCATCGTCCTCATCAGCTGACACTTGCTCCACCAAAGGCGTCAACGCACGATTAATCAGGCCGCTCACACCTCGGCCATGTGCTGCAGCGATCTGGAACATGTTATCCATGCCTAACTGCCAAAAATCAGCCGTCGCCGTGTCTGGATCAATACCATCCACTTTGTTCACCACCAAGAAGGTGGTTTTTTCACGGGTACGAATATGTTGCGCAATATCCTGATCCGCTGGGGTCAGACCGGCTCGACCATCGACCATAAACAGTACGACATCGGCTTCTTCAATCGCCGCCAGCGACTGCTCTGCCATCTTGGTTTCTACACCTTCTTCGGTGCCGTCAATGCCGCCGGTGTCAATCACGATAAATTCGTGATCATCTAGCAATGCCTTGCCGTATTTTCGATCCCTGGTCAGTCCCGGAAAATCCGCTACTAATGCATCGCGTGTGCGGGTAAGACGGTTAAAGAGCGTCGATTTTCCCACATTCGGGCGCCCCACTAGGGCTATAACAGGAATCATGTAGACCTCTTCTTTTCATTCGCTTTATTAATAAACAAGGCTCCCGACTGTCTTGGCAGCCAGGAGCCTAAATATAGAACTGGATGGCTTCGCTTACTCGATACTCAGCTTTCTCAGTTGACCATCACGGGTGATCACAATATAGCCATCATCGGTTTGCACCGGTGCAACTGCAATCCCGTTCCCTTCCAGAGATTGTTGCGCGACAAAGTCACCCGTTTGCGGGTCAAGCCAGTGCAAGTAGCCTTGGCTGTCGCCGACCACCAGATAGCCGCCGCTTGCCGCAGGTGCGGTTAAGATACGGTAAGCTAGCTGTGTATTGCGCCACTTTTCTAGGCCGTTACGCGCATCTAACGCAACGACATTATCTTTATCATCAATAAGATAAATACTATTGCCTGCGACTAGGAAGTCTTTAGCAGAGGAAAAATCCCGCTTCCACGCCGCTTTCCCCGAGCGCAAATCAATAGAGACTAATTGGCCATTATAGCCTACTGCATACAAACGGTCGCCATCGATTACTGGGGTCGCATCCACATCCACTAAGCGGTCAATCTCGGTCGCCCCTTTTGGGGTCGAGATAGGGATCTGCCAAATTGAGCGGCCGGTTTCGATCATGGCCGCCCCTAGGCGTCCATTGGCCATCCCCCAGAATACCCCGCCGGAAATAGTCACTGGCGCACTTTCACCGCGTAGGCTCAAGTTCGGCACATCATTAGCGTTATTCCACTGTGGATCGCCCGATTCTGCATCCAGTGCCACTAACTCACCACGGCTGGTATTAACGATCACCAACCCAGCTTCCACCAAAGGCTTGGCCAGTACTTCACCATTCACGTTCTGTTGCCAAACCCGCTCGCCGGTTTCGGCATCCAGTGCGTAAACTTGACCGGTTTCACCGCCCACATACACTTTGCCGTATGAGGCGCTCAAGCCGCCAGAAAGCAACGCCGGTGTCTCGGTTTGTACCGACTGTTGCCAGACAGCGTCACCGCTTTCTAAATCAAAGGCGGCGACTAAACCTTGGCGGTCCGCCGCAAACACTTTGTCATACGCCACGGTAGGCTGGAGCGCGGAATAGTATTGGCCAACCCCGTCACCCACTTGTGCCCGCCAATGCTGGGTTGATGAAATCTCATTAGTCACTGAAGGCAGTGGCGCCATTTGCACCACATCTTCTTCACCGGCACAGCCTGCCAGTATTGCCATGGTCGTGGCCATTGCAGCCATACGCCATAATCGTTTTTTCATACCACGACCTTATTGACTCAGATTATCAAGCTTCATGTTAACGGTTGGGCTTTCCGCCGCCGCCAATGACGCTGCATACGCGTCTCGCGCTGCCTGCTTGTCGCCCTGACGAAGCAAGACGTCACCACGGATCTCTGCCACTTTCGCCGTCCAGCTTTCGGCGGTCACTTTGTCGAGTTCGTTCAATGCGGCTGAATAATTTTCCAACTCTGCCTCAACGCGCGCCAGTCGTGTGGTGACAAGTCCATACAGGGCGCCATCTTTCACGGCTTGCTGCGCTTTTTTGAGTTGCGCCTGGGCACTGTCCAGCTCTCCTTGCGCAACATGCTTTTGCGCCAGCTGTAATGCCGCCAAGGCACGATAACCTTCATGGCCTTCTAGCTCGCTCAGTGACACGGTATCACCGCTTTCAATGCCACTTAGCACCTGTTCATATTGCTGCGAGGCTTGCGCTTGGTTCGCCAGTTGCTGTGACTGGAAATAACGCCAACCATATAACGCACCCAAACCGACAACGGCACCGATTACAACGGCCTTACCATTGTCTCGCCACCACTTTTTAATGGCTTCAACCTGCTGCTCTTCTGTGGTGTAGACGTCCACGTTCTGTCCTCTTAAATCAATGCTTTTAGTGACGCGGCGATCTCATCCTGATTCAGTGTTTGTTGCTCGCCGCCTTTCAAATCTTTTAACGCCACTGTGCCGTTGGCGACTTCATCTTCGCCCAACACCAGCGCCACAGAAGCGCCGACTTTGTCCGCGCGCTTAAACTGTTTTTTAAAGCTACCACCGCCGAAGTGCGACATCACGCGTAGCCCTGGCACCTGCTCGCGTAGGCGCTCCGCCAGTTTCATCCCCACAGCCATGGCTCCTTCGCCGGCTGTGACCATATACACATCCACGGCCGGGCGGACATCATCTTGGTTAAGGTTTTCCAGCATTAGAACCAGACGCTCTAAGCCCATTGCAAACCCAACAGCAGGGGTTGCCTTGCCGCCGAGTTGCTCAACCAAGCCGTCATAACGGCCACCACCGCACACCGTGCCTTGCGCACCCAAGCTATCAGTGATCCACTCAAACACGGTCCGGTTGTAGTAGTCGAGACCACGTACCAAACGGTGGTTTACTTGGTATTCGATACCTGCCGCGTCCAAGAGTTCACACAAGCGCGCAAAATGCTGTTTTGATTCGTCATCCAGGTAGTCACCGAGCTGAGGTGCATCCACTAGAATGGCTTGGATGTCTGCGTTTTTGGTGTCCAGCACGCGCAATGGGTTGGTCTGCATGCGGCGCTTGCTGTCTTCATCCAACACAGATTCGTGTTGCATCAAAAAGTCCACCAGCGCTTGACGATAATTCGCACGCGCTTGTGGTGAGCCGATTGAGTTAAGCTCCAATCGCACATGTTCCGCAATGCCCAGCTCGCGCCACATACGTGCAGTCATCATGATTAATTCAGCATCCACGTCTGGGCCATTGAGGCCAAAGACTTCCACACCAAATTGATGGAACTGGCGATAACGGCCTTTTTGCGGACGCTCATGACGGAACATTGGTCCGATGTACCAAAGACGATGCTCTTGGTTGTACAGCAGGCCATTTTCAATCCCGGCTCGGACGCAGCCCGCTGTCCCTTCAGGGCGCAAAGTGAGACTGTCACCATTGCGGTCATCGAAGGTATACATTTCTTTTTCGACAACGTCTGTCACTTCACCAATGGCACGGCTAAACAAATGCGTCGCTTCCACAATAGGCATGCGAACTTCACTATAGCCGTAAGCGCTCACTACGTTTTTAATGGTAGATTCGAGCTTTTGCCATAAAGGAGATTGAGACGGGAGGCAGTCATTCATGCCTCGAATTGCTTGAATTGTTTTAGCCACGTTAACTTCCGTTACCGAAATGATATAAAAGGGGAGAAGGCCGCCTAACGGCTTAGCCTTCTTGATCGATTTGAGACACTTTGATGCGGTTGCGTTCATCCATCATCGCCGCTTTGGCGCGGATTTTGGCCTCCAACTCATCCACCAAGTTGTCGTTATTAAAGCGCTCTTTTTGGCGTTTACCATCGAGGTAATAAGCGCTGCGCTTGTTACCCCCTGCCAAGCCGAGGTGAGACGCTTCGGCTTCACCCGGGCCATTGACCACACAACCAATCACAGAGACATCCATTGGGGTCAGTATGTCTTCCACGCGCTGCTCGAGCGCATTAACCGTACCAATCACATCAAACTCTTGACGTGAACAACTCGGACAGGCAATAAAGTTCACACCGCGAGAGCGGATACGCAGTGATTTAAGAATATCGAAGCCGACTTTGATTTCTTCGACCGGATCGGCGGCGAGTGATACACGCAAGGTATCACCAATACCTTCCGCCAATAGCATCCCCAAACCAACGGATGACTTAACCGCACCAGCACGCGCGCCACCGGCCTCGGTGATACCAAGGTGAAGGGGCTGATCGATTTGCTGCGCGAGTTTGCGATAAGACTCAACCGCTAGGAAGACATCTGACGCTTTCACACTGACTTTAAATTGGTCAAAGTTAAGACGGTCAAGGATATCGACATGACGCATGGCCGATTCGACTAAAGCATCAGAGGTTGGCTCTCCGTACTTTTCTTGCAGATCGCGCTCCAGTGAGCCGCCATTGACACCAATCCGGATTGGAATGTTTTTGTCACGTGCGGCATCCACCACCGCCCGAATGCGCTCTTCTTTACCAATATTCCCTGGGTTGATACGCAAACAGTCGACACCATACTCCGCCACTTTTAATGCAATGCGGTAGTCAAAGTGGATGTCTGCGACCAAAGGGATCGAGGTTTGCGCTTTAATCTCTTTAAACGCTTCCGCCGCGTCCATGGTGGGTACCGATACCCGAACGATATCTGCCCCCACCCCTTCTAGCGCTTTGATTTGTGCCACAGTAGCGGCTACATCTGTGGTTCGCGTATTGGTCATAGATTGCACGGCAATCGGCGCGCCATCACCAATCGGCACATTGCCGACGTTGATGCGCGTTGAGGGACGGCGTTTAATGGGAGTTTCGTTGTGCATATCGACGTTCTCTGATTACTGCGGAAGGCGCAACCGAGCCACTTGACCGGTTGGGAAGCCATCAAGATCAATGTTGTCGCCATTAAAGGTGATTTTCACCACGCTGGGAGCACCCAATACCAATTGATACGGGATGTCACCCGTTAAGGTCACTTGCTCACCCTCAGATTTTATCCCGGTTGCCAGTCGTTCGCCATTGGCATCTCGCACATCTATCCAGCAATCACCACTAAAGGTCATCACTAGACGATTATTGACCGTACTGGCGGGGGCTTCATCCTCAGACGCTGGCGTTGGTTGTGCCTCAGGTTCAGTTTGCGTCATCGCCTCGTTCGTTTGCCCCGGCTCAACCGCCGTAGCTGATTCTGGCTCCGTCGACCCTGAGCGGTTCTCCTGATTAGATACCGGCTCGTTCGCGGTATCTTGTGTGTCAGTTTCTTGTAACTCCGCCCCTTGTGAGGCCGTCGAATCTGTCATCGCAGGCTCGGCCATCGCCGGTGCCTCTGCGGCAACCATCGCGCTATCTTGCTCTGATGGCGTAGTGACAAGTTCATCCGCTTGCTGGCTATCCAGCTGTGTCGGCACAGACGTCATGGCCTGCTGGTTCTGCCAATACCACACACCCGTGATCCCGACCGCAATAGCGATGATCACCCAAGACAACCACATCAGGCGGCTTTCACTTTTTTGCCGCCGTGTTTTGCGCGAGAAGCTTTGCATTTTTTGTACGGTGGCCGTACTGCTTGCTTCCATATTGCTATTACCTAAAAGCTGATCAGCGTCGATTTGCATCAGCTTGGCATAGGATCGCAAATAGCCACGTGTAAACGTGGCCAATTGATCCATGTCCGGATTGTTTTGTTCAAGATCCTCAATGACGCTGACCCGCAACCGAAGTCGGTCAGCCACATCTCGAACACTCCAGCCCATTTTCTCTCGCGCTTGCTTTAATACTTCCCCGGGCGCAGGTTGGGTATCAGATTGCGCTTGTTCTTCCGTCTGTTCAGTATTCATTCGCTAGGTACAATTGATATTCTTTGGATTCTGGAAACCGTTGCGCCAATCGCTGAGCGTCATGGGCAGCTCGCTCCGTGTAGCCTTGTTGCTGATACGCTTTCACTAGCAATAACAGTCCGGCAGGCTGAACACCAACACGTTGGTGGAGCCGCTTGATACGTGCGACGGCCTCTGCCACTTGCCCGGTATCTATTTCTAATTTGGCAAGTTGTAAACCAGCACGGACATTCAGCGGGTCGTGATCAACCGCTTTGCTAAACAAGGCTTTTGCGCGTTCTACGTGGCCAGCTTTTAGCTGACAAAACGCCGCGTTTTCATAACTGCCTGACACACGATGATAATACGGTTGTACGACTGCTTGCAAAAATGCGTCATTCGCCGCGGAAAATCGCTGTTGTTCGCACAAGAAAACACCGTAATTGTTATAGACATCACCTTTTTCAGACGCTTGCGCTAACGCTTGTTGATATAAGCGATCCGCTTTGTCGTTTTCACCGACACGTTGTTGATAATACGCCATCGACAGCGAGGTGCGATAGTAGTTAGGCGCATATTGGCGCGCTTGCTGCAAGTTTTGCTGCGCTTGTTGATAGCGATCACTGTTTAGATAGCCTAATCCCAGTGCAATGCGCGCCTCTGCGGCTTGAATCTTATCAAATTTCGTCTCGCTGTGTGGCGAACCTGACGATGAACATCCAGCCAACACCATCAGCACGCCCAATACCCAAACCGTTTTTGTCATGCCATCCCCTTGTCACCCTCTCATTTAGACGGGTCGAACAGGGATCACCTCCTGTGCGCCCAGTCGCTTCTCGGCACGTTTGGTTCGGTCGACAATATCACCGGCAAGTTGGCCACATGCTGCGTCAATGTCATCGCCCCGAGTTTTACGTACCGTCACCGTAAAGTCGTATTCCATTAAGGTTTTCATAAACCTATCAATACGAGAATTGCTCGGCTTGTTGAATGGCGATCCAGGATACGGGTTAAATGGGATCAGGTTAATCTTAGCTGGGGTGTCTTTTAATAGCTCTGCGAGTTGGCGCGCATGCTCCATATAGTCATTGACATGATCGAGCAAGATATATTCTACCGTCACACGGCCGCGGTTAGCATTTGAGGTTTCAATATAACGATGTACCGCATCTAAAAAGGCCTCAATATCCCAACGATCGTTAATCGGCATAATTTGGCTACGCAGCTCGTCGTTCGGCGCATGCAGTGAGATCGCCAGCGCGACATCTATTTTACCAATCATTTGCTCCAAGCCAGAGACCACGCCCGATGTCGACACCGTGACTCGGCGCTTAGATAAGCCATACGCATTGTCGTCGAGCATCAAATTCAGTGAAGGGAGCAGGTTTTTCATGTTGAGCAGCGGCTCTCCCATGCCCATCATCACCACGTTGGTGATCGGACGACGGCCCGTCTCTTTCTCAACGCCAATCTCTTTTGACGCACGCCATACCTGTCCGATGATCTCAGACACACGCAAGTTGCGGTTAAAACCTTGCGCCCCGGTTGAGCAGAACTTGCAATCAAGCGCACAGCCTACCTGAGAGGAAATACACAGGGTCGCGCGGTCATCTTCGGGGATATACACGGTTTCCACGTCTTGACCGCCCACACGCATTGCCCATTTGATGGTACCATCTTGAGAGTAATGCGCTTCACTGACTGCTGGGGCTCTAATTTCTGCCACCTGCTTAAGTTTCTCACGCAACTTCTTGTTGATGTTGTTCATTTCATCGAAGTTGTCGCAACCAAAGTGGTACATCCACTTCATGACTTGGTCAGCACGGAAGGCTTTTTCGCCGAGCTCATCAGCGAAGTAGGCACGCAATCCTTGCCTGTCAAAATCAAGCAGATTAACTTTCTCTGTCGTCATTGGGGTTGCCTCGTAGAAACTAGCTAGGTGGTAAGACTGAATCATCGCCTCACGCGTGCCGATACCTGACCTTGATCATAGCCAATATATCACCTCGGGACGCGCTTAAGGCGCGAAATTGTACAGGCTTTAGATCACAGTTTCCACTCTCTAACCGCGGGGTTATTCAATGTGACCGTCTGATATCGATAGGCAGAAAAAAAAGAGGCTGATGCCTCTTTTGGAAGATTAAATAGCAGGTGCTTGATTTAGCAGCGAGGATGAATTTCATCCGCGGTGAAAAAGTACGCGATTTCGCGCTCTGCCGACGCTGGGCTATCAGAACCATGCACCGAGTTGTATTGCATGCTTTCCGCATAGTCAGCACGCAAGGTGCCGCAAGCTGCTTCTTCTGGGTTAGTTTTTCCCATCAATTCACGGTAGCGGCTGATCGCGTGCTCGCCTTCGAGTACTTGCACCATGATAGGGCCTGATGTCATGAATCCAACCAGGGAGTCAAAGAAAGGCTTCCCTTGGTGCTCGGCATAAAATCCTTCTGCCTGCTCTTTGCTTAAATGGAGCATTTTCGCCGCCACGATACGCAAACCAGCACTTTCGATACGCTGATAAAGCGTGCCAATCAAATTACGCTCTACGGCATCAGGTTTAACGATAGAAAAAGTGCGTTCAATGGTCATTCGCTTGTCCTTTCACTGTCTGAATCTGGCCCGCTAGGGGCAACAACGCGCCTACCCTAGCAAATTTCGTCCTCTGTCCCTATGACCAATCGGGTGAAGCGTTAACTCACACAAAATTTTGTTAACCTTTCACCCGACGTGTCGATGGTTTATTTCGCTTGGTCGAGCAATACACGCGCCAAGGTTTTCACGCCCATGCCAGTCGCCCCAACGGCCCACTTATCGTTGGCCGCTTTACGATAGGTGCCCGAGCAATCAACGTGCATCCACCCTTTTTGGTAATCCTCAACAAAGTAGGAAAGGAACGCTGCTGCGGTGCTCGCGCCCGGCATGTACGCCCCCATTGACGCATTGGCGATATCGGCAAACGAGGAAGGAAGCAGCTGACGGTGGAACTCCGCCAATGGCAATGGCCACATGCCCTCGCCTTCTTTTTGCGCCGCATCAAGCGTGCGATGGGCGAGCTCATCATCAAAACTAAACAGGGCGTGGTAATCGTTACCCAGTGCCGCTTTTGCCGATCCGGTGAGCGTGGCGCAATCAATCAGCAGTTCAGGTTTTTGCTCGCTGGCATACATCAAGCCATCAGCGAGCACCAAGCGTCCTTCCGCATCGGTATTGAGCACTTCAACCGTCACACCATTTTTGTAAGTAATGATATCGCCCAGTTTGTAAGCGCTGCTTGAGATCATGTTCTCGGCACAGCAAAGTATCAATTTAACGCGCTTATTCAACCCTTTGGCAATTGCCATTGCCAGTGCTCCGGTCGCCGTCGCTGAACCGCCCATGTCCGCTTTCATGGTGGTCATAAAGTCAGAGCCTTTAATGCTGTAGCCGCCAGAATCAAAGGTGATCCCTTTACCCACCAAACACGCATACACAGGCGCGTCCGGATCCCCTGTCGGGTTATAGTCAAGTTGTAACATGGTTGGCTTGCGCGCGGAGCCACGACCGACGGTATAAATGCCATTCCAGCCTTTTTCTAACAGGTCGGTACCGGAAATGATTTTATAAGTGACCTGATCGGGTGCCATGGATTTCACAAATTCCCCCGCACGTGCCACCAGCTGATGCGGGCCGACTTCTTCTGCGGTTTGGTTGATGATATCGCGCACCCAGTCACCTACGGTTTGTCGAAGCTCGAACTCTTGCGTATCGTCCTCGTTCAACACGGTCTGCGTAAAGGCGACCTTATTCTTGGGCCCGCGAAGCCCTTGGTAAAATGCCCACACTAATTCAAGATCCCAATGCTCCCCGGTCAAGCTCAGAGCCGGGACGCCTTGCCCTTCAAGCTTGCGCGCCGCTTGTTGTACCTTGTCTCGCTGATTGGCATCGTTGGAGGAATGGATCACCGCTTTGTCGGTGTCAAAAGAGACCAGCGCATTATCGCCCCACTGTGGCGCCGCCGGTTGATGCGACAGAATAACCTTTAATGTATCTGACATGTTGCACTCCTTGTACTGTCTCGCTGCTTTTGCTGTACAGCGTGTCTCACTGAGCCCTCAGGCAAACGCCTGGACGCCTCAGCAATATGAAAAAAGCGAGCCTATTGGCCCGCTTTGAATGTATGTTTTATTGGCCACGGGTACTGTGCCGAGCCGGTGACGATAACACAAGCATCATCAATCACTCACGAGAGCTAGCCCTCAGTCTCGCTCATCCATCCAGCACATAATGATCGCCTCGAGAATGCGTTCATTGGAACGCTCAGGATCATCATCAAAATCATCCAACTCGGTGATCCACTGATGTAAATCGGTAAAGCGAACCGTTGTCGGATCCACATCTGGGTAGGCGTCACAAAGCTCAATAGCAATATCGAGTGAGTCTGTCCATTTTAAGCTCATCTTGCTTCTCCGTCCGTTGCAGCGTTAGATTAATGATTTTCGGCTGCGTGATTCAAGGTATAGCGCGGGATCTCTACCACCAGATCTTCGTCGGTAATTTTGGCTTGGCAACCCAAGCGTGACTCCGGCTCAAGCCCCCATGCCTTATCGAGCATGTCATCTTCAAGCTCATCGCTTTCATCCAATGAGTCAAACCCCTCACGGATCACCACATGGCAGGTGGTACACGCGCAAGACTTTTCACACGCGTGCTCAATGCCAATGCCATTTTTCAACGCCACATCGAGGACAGTTTCCCCTTCTTTCCCTTCCAGTTCCGCACCTTCTGGGCATAGCTCGTGGTGCGGCAGAACAATAATCTTAGGCATGATTACACCTCATCAATGGATTGGCCGGCCAACGCATTGCGAATCGATTGATCCATGCGGCGTGCCGCAAAAGTCTGGCTGGCTTTGTCTAATGCTTTGATCCCGGCTTCAATGGCGGCGCCATCATTGCCGTTGCGCAAGGCAATCAAGGCTTCTATTTCTTTCACCAACGCTTGCTGCTCGTCAGCATTGAGCAGGTTATCCCCGTCTTGTTGCATAGCAACTAGCAAGCCTTCGATCACACGATCGGCTTCCACACGCTGCTCCGCCAAGTAGCGGGCATCTTTGTCTTCTTCCGCGTGGGTAAATGACGATTTGATCATGGTGGCAATCTCGTCATCACTCAAGCCATAAGAGGGCTTCACTTGGATAGACGCTTCCACTTCGGTGGACTTTTCCATCGCCGTCACGGACAACAAGCCATCAGCGTCCACTTGATAGGTGACGCGAACATGGGCCGCCCCCGCCGTCATTGGTGGGATGCCTTTGAGACTAAATTGTGCGAGTGAGCGACAATCGTCCACCATTTCACGCTCACCTTGTACCACATGCACTTTCATGCCGGTTTGGCCATCTTTAAACGTGGTGAATTCTTGGGCTTTTGCCACAGGAATGGTGGTGTTGCGTGGGATAATTTTCTCCACCAAACCGCCCATGGTTTCAATACCAAGAGAAAGCGGGATCACATCCAACAACAACATGTCAGAGTCTGGCTTGTTACCCACCAAAATATCGGCTTGCGTCGCGGCACCAACGGCCACCACTTTATCGGGATCGATGCTGGTCAAAGGTTCACGACCGAAAAACGAGCCAACCTGTTCACGTACAGCGGGCACTCGAGTCGAGCCACCTACCATCACCACTTCCAGCACTTCATCAGCACTGACACCGGCGTCTTTTAATGCGCGGCGGCATGACATCAAGGTTTTCTTAATAAGTGGGGCAACCAGCTGATCGAACGTTTCACGGCTCAGCTCGCCTTGCCAGCCCAGCACATCGATGGACGCGCTGTCAGCAGAAGAAAGGGCAATTTTCGCCTGCGTCGCCGCGTGCAGCACGGTGCGGCGCTGATCGCCACTGAGGGTGTCAAACCCGGCTTGCTCACAAATCCATTGCTCGAGCAGATGATCAAAATCATCACCGCCCAACGCGGAATCGCCACCGGTCGCCATCACCTCAAACACGCCCTGAGACAGGCGTAGAATCGAGATATCAAAGGTGCCGCCGCCCAAATCATAGACCGCAATCACCCCTTCTTGGCCTGAATCAAGACCATACGCAATCGCTGCAGCGGTAGGCTCGTTAAGCAAACGCAGGACGTTGAGGCCCGCCAGCTTCGCCGCATCTTTGGTCCCCGCACGCTGTGCGTCATCAAAATAAGCGGGCACGGTGATCACCACACCTTCAAGCGCGTCGCCCAAACTTTTTTCCGCACGTTCGCGCACAGTGCGTAAGATATCGGACGAGCCTTGCACCGGATTAATCGCGCCACGACGGGTTTCCACTTGTGGCAAGCCATTTTCGGTTTGTGAAAACTGATAAGGAAGTTGCGGATAACGCGCTTGCACATCGTCTAATGAACGTCCCATCATGCGTTTGACAGACACCAAGGTATTGGCGCTATCCGTTTGCACATGCGGGAGGGCATCATAGCCCACGGAAATGGCATCATCACCATAATGGACCACAGAAGGGATCAGTGGCCGATCTTGCTCGTCGTTCAAGGTGGTTGCGGTACCGCTTCGTACCGTGGCCACCAAGGTGTTGGTGGTACCCAAATCGATGCCGACCGCGTGCTTGTGCTCATGCGGCGCGGCACTTTGACCGGGCTCTGAAATTTGTAACAGTGCCATGTCTAATCCTTAAACTTTACTGCGTTGACAGGCGAAAGGGCGATCAACTCATCAGCTGATCTTCGACACGCTCCACTTCATGGCGAAGCTTTTCTGCGAACTTGAGTTTGCGCACAATCACGGCGGCCTCTAGCCACTGTGACGCAGCCAATGCCTGTTTAACCTCGAGAATCAATGTGTCGTAGAGCGACTGGGCTTTTTCACCAAAATCAAACAGCGCCGCTTCATCTTGACTATCGGTAATCGACTCAAGTTCTTCACGCAACGTCATTTGCTGCATCAGAAACTCAGGATCCTGCATGGTTTGCTGTTCGTCTTTTAAGTCAATGCCTTGCAACGTCAGCATATACTCAGCGCGTCGAACCGGATCTTTTAACGTCTGAAACGCGTCATTTACTTGCGATGCTTTCTGTACCGCCTGCAGACGGGTTTTCTCGTCTTGGCTGGCAACATTATCGGGATGGTACTGGCGCTGCAATTCCCGAAACGTTGAAGAAAGCGAGCTACCGTCCAGCTCAAACTGATACGGTAGCTCGAAAAGTTCAAAATGATTCATGTGCTCTCACGGATTACACGTTGAAGCTTTCGCCACAACCACATTCACTACTCACGTTAGGGTTGTTGAATTGAAAACCTTCATTCAAGCCTTCTTTGACAAAATCCAGCTCTGTCCCTTCGAGATAGAGCAGGCTCTTACCATCGACGATTACCTTGACATCATCGTACTCAAAAACCTGATCGCCTTCTTGCAGCTCATCCGCAAATTCGAGTACATAGGCCATGCCTGAACATCCTGACGTTCTCACACCTAGGCGCAAGCCAATGCCTTTGCCACGGTTATTGAGAAACGCTCTGACGCGATCTGCTGCCGCCTGAGTCATGGTAATAGCCATATATCAACAACCCCTTCGTTTTACTGCTGGTGTTTTTTCTTGTAATCACTGACCGCTGCTTTAATGGCATCTTCCGCCAAGATTGAGCAGTGCACCTTAACCGGTGGCAGCTCTAGTTCTTCAGCGATCTCAGAGTTTTTGATCGCCGCAGCGTCGTCAATCGAGCGGCCTTTCACCCACTCGGTAACCAGCGAGCTCGAGGCAATTGCCGAGCCGCAGCCGTAGGTTTTAAACTTGGCGTCTTCAATGATGCCTTCGTCATTCACCTTGATTTGTAGCTTCATGACGTCGCCACACGCAGGGGCACCGACCATGCCATTACCAATCGATGGGTCGCCTTTCTCAAACGAGCCAACGTTACGTGGGTTTTCGTAGTGGTCAATTACTTTATCGCTGTAAGCCATAATCGTTTCCTCAATATGATTGCTCACTGTTGCCAGCTGGCGCGTTATTCGAGTTAGTGGTGCGCCCATTCAACGGTACTTAAATCGATACCGTCTTTGTACATGTCCCAAAGTGGTGACATTTCACGCAGCTTGTTGACTGCTTCACGCACTTTCTCAATCGCATAATCCACTTCTTCTTCGGTCGTAAAGCGACCAAATGAGAAGCGCAGCGAGCTATGTGCTAGCTCATCGTCGCGTCCAAGCGCACGAAGCACATAGGAAGGTTCTAGGCTTGCTGAGGTACACGCAGACCCTGACGATACCGCCAGATCTTTCAGTGCCATCAGCAAAGACTCGCCTTCAACAAATGCAAAGCTCACATTTAGGTTATGTGGAACACGCTGCTCCAAATCACCATTAACGTAAACTTCTTCTAAATCTTTCACGCCTTCGTAAAAGCGGTTGCGCAGCGCCAGTGCATGCTCAAAGTCTTTCTCGCGCTCTTCTTTGGCGATACGGAATGCTTCGCCCATGCCCACGATTTGGTGGGTTGGCAATGTGCCTGAACGCATGCCACGCTCGTGACCACCACCATGCATTTGCGCTTCAATGCGCACGCGTGGCTTACGGCGAACGTACAAAGCACCAATGCCTTTCGGGCCATACGCTTTGTGTGCGCTGAACGAGATCAAATCGATTTTCATCTCTTTGACGTCCAATGGCACTTTACCCACTGACTGTGCCGCATCGACGTGGAACATAATCTTGCGTTCGCGGCAAAGTTCGCCAATCGCAGAGATATCTTGAATCACGCCAATTTCGTTGTTCACGTGCATGATTGACACCAAAATCGTGTCGTCACGCATCGCCGCTTCGAGCTTCTTCAGATCAACCAAGCCATTTTCTTCCGGCTCAAGATAGGTAACCTCAAAGCCTTCACGCTCCAATTGACGGCAAGGGTCAAGCACGGCTTTATGCTCGGTCTTGCAGGTAATAATGTGCTTGCCTTTCTTGGAGTAGAAATTAGCAATACCTTTGATGGCCAAGTTGTCAGACTCAGTCGCCCCAGAGGTAAAAACGATCTCACGCGGGTCAGCATTGCAGTAGTTGGCAATGTTCTCACGCGCTGTATCAACCGCTTCTTCTGCTTGCCAGCCAAAGCGGTGTGAGCGAGAGGCCGGGTTACCAAAAAACCCGTCCATGGTCAGGTACTGACTCATTTTTTCAGCAACGCGCGGATCGACCGGACACGTGGCTGAATAATCAAAATAAATGGGCAATTTCATGTTTTTCTCCAATTACACCGACATTGGTCATCAGGAGCGAACGTTCACGCCTATGGTGGCGCTATCTTGTTTGACCTTCGAGCTAAATGTATTTCTGGGCGCCAATGAGGCATCCAGTTTAGCGTCCTGACGATCTGCTACTTGCTTCACTTCATTATCATGCATCAGCTCACCGAGCGTGATGTCGTTTAAAAAGCCGCTAATTCGGGCACTCAAGTCGTGCCACAGAGTATGTGTTAAACAACGGGTGCCGCCTTGGCAATCCGCTTTACCTTGGCACTTGGTCGCATCGACAGATTCGTCAACGGCGGCAATGACCGCACCCACGGCAATGTCATTTGCCGCAATACCGAGGCGATATCCGCCGCCGGGACCACGGACACTCGTCACTAACCCCGACTTGCGGAGCCGTGAAAAAAGTTGCTCAAGATAAGACAAGGAAATGCCTTGACGCTCAGAGATGTCCGCCAGTGGTACAGGACCCTGCTCGGCATGAAGCGCCACATCGAGCATGGCGGTAACCGCATAACGGCCTTTCGAAGTCAATCTCATAACACGCTACCTGTGGTGAATAGATGCTCAGATAGTTACATACCTGAGTAATTTGGTCAAGTATTTACCTGAGTATTTTTGTCAGGTTTTCACCCTAAGTTACGCATGCTCGGTTGAAAGGATCACTGAGCGCGATGATTATCGGTATTTTGCTCGCTCGATGCCGCTTGTTGGGTCACTTTTTCGATAGATGACAGCACACCCCGTAAAATATTTAACTCTTGGCTCTCTAGTCGCGCGCGGTTAAAGAGCCGACGTAACTTGGTCATTACCATCCCGGGATGCTGAGTACGAATAAATCCGGTCTTGGTCAGTACGGTTTCCAGGTGCTGATAAAATCGTGCAAGCTCTTCATTTAACGGGTAGGTTTGTTCAAGCGTGGGGCCTTGATAGGCTTGGCTGTCTAACCAAGCGACGCGCATTTCATAGCACAGGGTTTGTACCGCCATCGCGAGGTTTAGCGAGCTGTAATCGGGGTTGGACGGAATCGACACATGATAATGGCAGGTCTGTAGCTCTTCATTGGTCAAGCCTGTCCGCTCGCGACCAAAGACAATCGCCACCGGGTGAGTACTGGCTTCTTCCACGGCCTTTTTACCGCATTCGCGCGCATCCAGCATCGGCCACTCAAGTGTCCGGCTTCTGGCACTGGTTCCCACCACAAGACCACAGTCTGCTACTGCCTCTTCTAAGGTCCCGACCACCCGCGCATTGTTGGCGATATCACTGGCACCAGCTGCTAACGCAATGGCTTGGCCATCCACGTCACAGTCAGGCGCGACGAGGGTCATATTGCTAAGCCCCATGACTTTCATTGCCCTCGCGGCTGAGCCAATATTTCCGGAATGGGAGGTTCCCACCAATACGACGCGGATTTGATCTAGCATAATGTTGTTTTCGTCTCTTACGCTGTGCACCCTTGGTGGGGCGAGCAGGTGTCTGTCAGATCTGCGCAGTTTATCACAGTGCAATCGATAATACTTCTCAGCTAAGCGTGTCGCGTCGCTTCACGGACATGGCCGCGGTCAAAAAATACCCACTTTCCTTTTGCTCTGGCTCTGTTATACTCCGCCCCGCTTTCGTTCTTTAACATCCGTTGGGAAAACCGTATGCATCCGATGCTAAACATCGCCGTCCGTGCTGCACGGAAGGCTGGCGATTTTATCGCTAAATCTGCAGAAAACAGAGACAACATCGAAACCGCACAAAAAGGCAGCAATGACTTTGTCACTAACGTCGATAAAGGTGCGGAACAAATCATCATCGACATCATCAAAAAGTCCTACCCAGACCACACCATCGTTGGCGAAGAGTCAGGCGTGGCTGAAGGGAAAGATAGCGACTATCAATGGATCATCGACCCACTGGATGGCACCACCAACTTCGTTAACGACTTTCCGCACTTCAGCGTGTCTATCGCGGTGCGCATTAAAGGCCGCACTGAGATCGGCTGCGTTTACGACCCTATCCGTAATGAGCTATTCACCGCACAACGTGGTGCAGGCGCGCAACTCAACAACAAGCGTATTCGTACCGGCAGCGCCAAAGAGCTTGACGGCACCGTCTTAGCCACGGGCTTCCCTTTCAAAGCCAAGCAGCACGCAGAAGGCTTTATGGCGGTTGTGAGCGCGTTGTTTGTCGACTGTGCTGACTTCCGTCGCACCGGCTCTGCCGCGCTCGATCTTTGCTATGTCGCCGCAGGCCGTGTTGATGGCTTTTTTGAACTTGGTCTTAAACCGTGGGATATCGCGGCAGGCGAATTGATTGCCCGTGAAGCTGGGGCGATTTGTACCGACTTTAACGGCGGAACCGACTACATGCGTAGCGGTAACGTGGTAAGCGGTGCACCACGCGTCGTAAAAGGCATGCTGGCCAAAGTGCGCGAGAACGCCCCTGAGTCGATGAAAAAATAATGCTTCCCTCTGGGTATAAAAAAGCGACGCTCGGTGAGCGTCGCTTTTTTTATGCATTCAAATCACCGACAGCCTCTTTGAGACACGCACCCTGTTGAGCGCTTCACGCCGATAATAGCAACATCGCCCCACCATCATGCGGGCAGGGCGAGCGTATTAAGGCATCGCGTCGAATTCTTGCCCTTCTTTTTCCACTTCTGGCACCAAGAGGTGCTCGCGTGCAATTCCCAACTTCAATGCCAGTGCGGACGCCACATAGATTGAAGAGTAGGTACCCACGGTGATACCAATCAGCAAGGCCATCGCAAAGCCGTGGATCATGGTTCCACCCAAGGTGAACAGGGCAATCACCACAAATAATGTGGTGCCCGAGGTGATGGTGGTTCGGCTTAGCGTCTGAGAGACAGACGCATTAATGATTTCATCTGACTCGCCTTTACGCAGCTTACGGAAGTTTTCACGAATACGGTCGAACACCACGATGGTATCGTTCAACGAGTACCCCACCACCGTCAGCAACGCAGCGACAATGGTCAAATCCACTTCGACTTGGAACAAGGAGAAAATCCCCAAGGTAATGATCACATCGTGCGCCAGTGCCATCACCGCGCCCGCGGCCAAACGCCACTCGAAACGGAACGACACGTAGATCAGGATACAGACCAGCGCGATAATAATCGCCAACCCACCCGCTTCGGTCAGCTCGTCACCCACGTTCGGGCCGACAAACTCGATGCGGCGCATTTCTACCTGGTCACCCGTACCTGCTTTGATGGCATTGAGCACCTCGTTACCGAGGTTCTCACCTTCCATGTCATCACGCGGACGCAGGCGCACCATCACATCAGTGGCACTACCGAAGTTTTGTACCACGGCATCATCGAAACCGTCAGCCGCCAGTGACTCACGAATCTGCGGTAAGTCAGCGGGCTGTTCAAAGCCCACTTCTATCAAGGTACCGCCGGTAAAGTCGAGCCCCCAGTTTAACCACTTAGTGGATAGGGTCACCACAGACGCGGCAATCATGGCGATGGACAACACGAAGGCCAATTTAGACCAACGCATAAAGTTGATCGACATGTCCGGTTTAAATATTTGAAACATGCTTGGACTCCCTTAAATCGACAGTTTCTTGACGCGCTTACCACCGTACACCAGGTTAACCAGTGCACGCGTACCAATGATGGCGGTAAACATCGAGGTCAAAATACCGATCGACAGTGTCACCGCGAAGCCTTTTATCGCGCCTGTTCCCACAGCAAACAAGATGATTGCGGTGATCAGCGTGGTGATATTGGCATCGGCGATGGTACTAAACGCGTTAGAATAGCCACGGTCGATTGCATGTTGAGGATTACGGCCTTCGTGGATTTCTTCGCGGATCCGCTCAAAAATCAGCACGTTGGCATCGACCGCCATCCCCACTGTCAAGACGATACCGGCAATACCAGGCAGTGTCATGGTCGCCCCTGGGATCAGAGACATAATACCGATGATCAAGACGATATTGGCAAACAAAGCACAGTTGGCAAACAGACCAAAGCGGCGGTAGTAAATCAAGGTGAAGAGCATCACCGCCACCAAGCCCCAGATACAGGCTTGCACACCCATATTGATGTTTTGCTGACCCATTGATGGACCAATGGTGCGCTCTTCAACAATCGAGATAGGCGCAATCAAGGCCCCCGCACGCAGCAGTAGCGCCAAGTTGTGAGCTTCAGCGGCAGAGTCGATACCGGTAATACGGAAGTTACGTCCTAAAGCGGACTGGATCGTGGCTTGGTTAATCACTTCTTCGTGTTTTTCCAAGATCACTTTGCCGTCTTCATCACGCTCGCCGCTGTCTTTGTATTCAGCGAATACCGTCGCCATCAGCTCACCAATATTGCGCTTACTGAAGTCGGCCATTTTGTCACCGCCCTCGCTGTCGAGCGAGATATTAACTTGAGGACGGCTGTATTCGTCGCGTGACGAGCTGGCGTCAGTAATGTGTGAGCCGGTCAAAATGACGCGCTTTTTCAGCACGGCGGGACGGCCATCACGGGTACGCATCAGCTCGCTGCCTGGCGGTACACGACCCGCCATGGCGGCAGATAGGTCAGCGTCTTGATCCACTTCGCGGAATTCCAAGGTCGCGGTCGCGCCCAGGATTTCTTTCGCGCGCGCTGTATCCTGCACGCCAGGAAGCTCAACCACAATACGGCTTGCACCTTGGCGTTGAACCAAAGGCTCGGCCACACCCAGCTCATTAACACGATTACGCAGAATGGTAATGTTTTGCGCCACCGCGTAATTGCGAATCTCTTTGAGTCGCTCTTCTTTGTATACCGCGGCTAATCGCCCTTCATCTTCATCGACAGAAAAGTTCATGTCGAGGTAGTTGTTCGAGAGCAGCTCTAGGGCTTTATTGGTGTCTTCGGCATTACGCAGATTTACCACGACGCGGGTATTATCTTCTACACGCAAGCCACGATAACGGATACGGGCTTCACGTAAGTCGGTGCGGAAGCTGTCTTCTTGTTGGGTGATCAGCTTTTCTAATGCTGCATCCATGTCCACTTCCATCAGGAAGTGCACGCCGCCACGTAGGTCTAGGCCAAGCTTCATCGGGGTAGCACCCAGCGTATCCAGCCACGATGGCGTTGCAGGCGCTAAGTTTAAGGCGACCACATAATCATCACTGTCGAAACGCGACATCAAGGCATCACGGGCGCCGATTTGTGCTTCCGTGTCTTTAAAGCGGGCTAAGACGGTACCGTCTTCGAGCGCAATGGATTGGTAGGAAAGGTCGTTCGATTCGAGGGTCTGTTTGATGGAGTCCAACGCAGTCATATCTACCGAGGCGCCACGCGCCCCGGAAATTTGTACTGCTGGATCTTCACCGTATAAATTGGGAAGTGCATACACGATGCCAATAACCAGTGTTATTAGCACCATGATGTACTTCCACAAAGGATAACGGTTTAGCACAGCATGCATCCTTTATGGTTGCGAGAATTAGAGAGACTGGATAGTACCTTTAGGCAGTACTGCCGTCACGAAGTCTTTTTTGATGGTTACTTCGTTATTATCGTTGAGCGCAATCACAATAAAGTCATTGTCTTCAGCGATTTGAGTGATCTTACCCACTAGACCACCCCCCGTTAGCACTTCGTCCCCTTTGCTCATAGATGCCATCAGGTTTTTGTGCTCTTTGACACGCTTAGATTGCGGGCGGTAGATCATAAAGTAAAAAATCACCGCAAAGAGACCAAGCATGATAAAAAGCTGCATTCCGCCACCTTGTGGTCCGGCTTCAGCGGCTGCGTGAGCTTGTGAGATAAACATTCAATCACGTCCTCGTTCTAGTTGTTGAATTCGAAATTAGTCGAGCGGCGGCACTTCTTTGCCACGACGCGCGTAGAAATCCGCTACAAAGGCATCTAATCTACCTTCGTCAATCGCGTTACGCAAACCTTCCATTACACGCTGATAGTAGCGCAAGTTGTGGATAGTATTGAGTCGCGCGCCTAGGATCTCATTACAGCGGTCTAAATGGTAGAGGTAAGCACGGCTGTAGTGGCGGCAAGTGTAACAGTCACACTCAGGATCCAAAGGCGAGGTATCACTTTTATGTTTCGCATTACGGATCTTGATCACACCGCCAGTAATAAACAAGTGGCCATTACGTGCGTTGCGTGTCGGCATCACGCAATCAAACATGTCGACGCCGCGACGAACACCTTCGACCAAATCTTCAGGTTTTCCTACGCCCATCAGATAGCGGGGCTTATCGTCTGGCAGCTGCGGGCAAGTGTGCTCCAAGATGCGGTGCATGTCTTCTTTGGGCTCCCCGACCGCGAGTCCGCCGACGGCATACCCATCAAAACCAATCTCGGTGAGGCCTTCTACCGACACATCACGCAAGTCCTCGTAGACACCGCCTTGTACAATCCCAAACAAGGCATTTTTGTTACCTAGTTTGTCGAAATGATTGCGACTACGTTTTGCCCAGCGCAATGACATTTCCATCGACTTTTTCGCTTCGGCGTGTGTCGCAGGATACGGCGTACACTCATCAAAAATCATCACGATATCTGAACCCAAGTCATATTGGATTTCCATCGATTTTTCCGCGTCCATAAAGATGCGATCACCGTTCACTGGGTTGCGAAAGTGCACCCCTTCTTCGGTGATTTTGCGGATATCGCCCAAACTGAACACTTGGAAACCACCTGAGTCGGTCAAAATAGGGCCATGCCACTGCATAAAGTCATGCAAATCCCCGTGCAGTCGCATAATTTCCTGACCAGGGCGTAGCCATAGATGGAAAGTGTTCCCTAATAGGATCTCCGCCCCCGTCCCTTTCACTTCTTCAGGCGTCATCCCTTTAACGGTGCCATAGGTGCCTACCGGCATAAAAGCCGGGGTTTCTACCGTGCCGCGTTCAAAAATTAAGCGGCCACGGCGAGCGCGTCCGTCGGTTTTTTTCAGTTCGTATTCCACGAATCCTCCTCAGTGCCAGAGAAACAGTCTGGCGTGTGTCTTATGCTAACAGATTGACCCTGCCGCAAGCATAGCGCACACAGGCATGAGAGCCCGTGTCCTCATTCTGTCGTCAGTTGTGCTGACGGGTAATAAACATGGCATCGCCATAGCTGAAAAAGCGATAGCGCTCTTCAACCGCGGCACGATAAGCCGCCATGGTGTGTTGGTAACCAGCAAAGGCACTGACCAACATAATCAATGTGGATTCCGGTAGGTGGAAATTGGTCACTAACACGTCAACCAGTTGCCACTGGTAACCCGGATAGATGAAAATCTGCGTATCATTAAAAAACGGGGACAGTGGCTCACCTTTTTGCTTGGCCGCCTGTGCCGCACTTTCCAGTGAACGCACCGAGGTGGTTCCCACCGCAATCACCCGCTTACCTTGTGCTCGTGTTTGATTGACCGCGTCAACCACTTCTTGAGGCACTTCAGCATACTCAGCATGCATGGTGTGCTCTTCAATGTTGTCGACCCGAACCGGTTGGAACGTTCCGGCTCCCACGTGCAAGGTGACAAAGGCAATATTGACGCCTTTTTCTTTAAGCGCTGTCATAATGGCATCGTCAAAGTGTAGGCCCGCAGTAGGCGCAGCGACTGCCCCAGGTTTCTGGTTATACACGGTTTGATAGCGCTCTTTGTCGCTCTCTTCATCAGGGCGGTCGATGTATGGCGGCAACGGCATATGGCCGATGTCGTTAAGCGTATCCACCACGCCTTTATCGCTGTTTAGCTGGATTTCGAACAGAGCATCATGGCGTGCCACCATCTGAGCCGCGACTTGTCCCTCATCGCCGAGGAAAAGCTCAGCCTCGGGTTTCGGAGCTTTAGAGGCACGCACATGAGCAAGGAAGCGCTGCTCGTCGAGCACACGCTCCACCAGCACCTCAATTTTTCCGCCTGAGGCTTTGCGCCCATACACACGCGCCGGGATCACGCGCGTGTTGTTGAACACCATCAGATCACCCGGCTCAACCAGCTCGAGGATGTCTTTAAACTGACGATGTACCACCTCGCCGCTGGTGCCATCGAGCGAGAGCAAGCGGCTCGCGCTGCGATCCGGTTGCGGATAGCGCGCAATCAACTCATCGGGGAGTTCAAAGTGAAAATCGGATAATTGCATGACCTTTGCCTAGATAAAAAGCAGGCCGCTAGTATAGGTAGCCCACCGTGAAGATCAAGCAAGCTGTAAGCTTGATTCAGGCATGGTTTACACTGGTACCCTTGGGCTCCACGTTTGCCTCGATGCACGTCGTTATCTTGATGCATATCACGTCTAACCCAGCACAACTGCACTACAGTAAAAGTAACCCTGTGTACTGACGACAAGGAGGTGCCATGTTTGTTGTTGATGATATGATGACCCGGCATCCACATACGCTTAGCCCTGACCACACACTTGACGATGCCCACCGTTTAATGCGCGCCGAGCGCTTCCGCCATCTCCCTATTGTGGATGATGATGAGCGTTTGTTAGGACTGGTCACCCAAAGAGATGTGCTATCAGCGCAAGCCTCATCACTGGGCAAGACCACCAATGGCGATCACCAGATCCATACTCCCCTATCACACTTTATCGAGCGACAACTGGTCACGGTCGATCCTGGCGCATCCTTACGAGCGGCAGCGCTAACCATGTTAGAGCGTAAAATAGGCTGTTTGCCGGTAGTGAAACACCAACGTTTAGTTGGGATCATCACCGACAGTGATTTTGTCGCCATCGCGTCGACACTACTCGAGATCCAAGAAGAAAGTGAACCGGTTGAAGAAGGCGAGTAAATTAAAAAAGGGAGTGCGAAACTCCCTTTTTATGAGGTTGATAACGGGTATCGCCTGACTAGAACTGATCTTCTTCCGTCGAGCCCGTCAATGCCGTCACCGATGACTGGCCACCTTGGATAATATTGGTCATTTGATCAAAATACCCGGTGCCCACCTCTTGTTGGTGTGCGACAAAGGTATAGCCATGCTCAGCGGCAGCGAACTCGGGGCGCTGAACCTTTTCAACATAGTGACGCATGCCCTCACCTTGCGCATAAGCATGCGCCAAGTCGAACATGTTGTACCACATGTTATGAATACCCGCTAAGGTAATGAACTGGTACTTGTAGCCCATGTCTGACAGCTCTTGCTGGAAGCGTGCAATCGTCTCTGCATCCAGGTTTTTCTCCCAATTGAAAGACGGTGAACAGTTATAAGCCAGAAGCTGGTCTGGGTACTGAGCATGAATAGCTTCAGCAAACTGTCGTGCTTCTTCCAAGTCCGGTTTCGCGGTCTCGCACCAAATCAAATCGGCATAAGGCGCATAGGCTAGGCCGCGCGAAATGGCTTGCTCAATCCCAGGGCGCACGCGATAAAAGCCTTCGGCTGTGCGCTCACCAACGATGAAGTCCTTGTCGTATGGGTCGCAATCTGAGGTCAATAGATCCGCGGCGTTGGCATCAGTACGCGCAATCACCAGCGTATCGGTGCCCGCCACATCCGCGGCTAAGCGCGCCGCCACCAATTTTTGTACCGCCTCTTGGGTTGGCACCAATACTTTTCCGCCCATGTGGCCACATTTTTTCACTGACGCGAGCTGGTCTTCAAAGTGCACGCCTGCCGCGCCAGCCTCAATCATGTTGCGCATCAGCTCGTAGGCGTTAAGCACGCCACCAAAGCCTGCTTCGGCATCGGCCACAATCGGCAAGAAGTAATCCGTGCCCTCCTCTGGCGAACTGCCTTTTGACCACTGAATCTGGTCGGCGCGGCGAAAGGCATTGTTAATGCGCTTAACGACAGCGGGAACAGAGTCGACCGGATACAGGGATTGGTCTGGATACATGCTTGAGGCGGTATTGTTGTCCGCCGCCACCTGCCAACCGGATAGATAAACCGCCTCAATACCCGCTTTGGCTTGCTGTACCGCTTGACCGCCTGTCAACGCGCCCAAGCAGTTCACGTAGCCTTTTTTCGCACTGCCGTTGACCAAATCCCATAGCTTGGCAGCACCACGCTTGGCGATCGTATTCTCCGGCACAAACGAGCCACGCATGTTGACCACTTCTTCAGCCGTATAGGGGCGCTTAACCTGTTTCCAACGCGGGTTTTCCGCCCAATCCTTTTCCAGTTCAGCGATTTGTTGTTGGCGAGTCAAAGTCATGTTCCATTCCTCTTTGTTAGTAGGGCTTTACCAGCCCCTTACTGTCATTCCATGTTTGTTATTGTGCTTCCATGCCCATTACGGCAGGTATTCATAACCTGGCAAGGTTAAGAAGTTAACCAGCTCATCACTGGTCGTGAGCTCAGCCATCAAGGTGGCGGCCTGCTGGTATTGGCCTTGCGCAAAGCGCGCTGCCCCCAGCTCTTTTTCCAGCACCGTCATTTCCTCACCAAGGTACTGTGTGAAGAGCTCCTTGGTCACCACCTTGCCATTGCTCAGTGGTTTCTGATGTTTAATCCATTGCCAAATCGACGCACGTGAGATTTCAGCTGTAGCCGCATCTTCCATCAGGCCATAGATAGGCACACAGCCGTTACCCGATATCCACGCTTCAATGTACTGCACCGCGACACGGATATTATGTCGCATACCGGCCTCAGTGCGTTCACCCTCGCAAGGCGCTAGCAAGCCAGCCGCCGTGGTCTCAGCGTCTTGCTCGCGGGTGACCGCTAGCTGATTTGGCTTATCGCCAAGTGCGCGGTCAAAAATCGCTTTAGCCGTGTCTGCCAGGCCTGGGTGCGCAATCCAGGTGCCATCGTGACCGTTATCAGCTTCTAAGGTTTTATCCTTTTCAATTTTGTCCAGTACCTGCTGATTTTCAGCCGGGTCTTTGCTGGGAATAAAGGCAGCCATACCGCCCATCGCCAACGCACCACGCTTATGGCAGGTTTTGACCAGCAGACGCGAGTAAGCGTTAAGGAAAGGCTTATCCATGGTCACCACTTGGCGATCAGGCAACACACGATCCGGGTGATTGCGCAGCGTTTTGATATAGCTAAAGATATAATCCCAGCGGCCGCAGTTAAGGGCGACGATATGGTCACGGAGGTGATACAGGATCTCATCCATCTCAAACACGGCAGGCAGGGTTTCAATCAGCACAGTTGCCTTAATGGTGCCGCGGCTCAGACCAAACTCGTCTTCGGCAAAGGAAAACACCTCGCTCCACCATGCTGCTTCCTGATAAGCCTGTAACTTAGGTAGGTAGAAATAAGGCCCCGATCCCGTCTCGAGTAAACGACGGTAGTTATGGAAAAAGTACAGGGCGAAGTCGAACAAAGCCCCGGGAATCGGCTTACCTTGCCACATCACGTGTTTTTCGGTCAGGTGCAAGCCACGCACACGGCAGATAAGACGCGCAGGGTTGTCATTCAGCTGGTAGCGCTTGCCGGTTTCTGGGTGCTGATAACTGATGGTGCCATTGACGGCATCGCGCAAATTACGCTGGCCTTCAACCACTTGCGGCCATGCTGGCGAAAAGGAGTCTTCAAAATCCGCCATGAAAACTTTCACGTTGGCGTTAAGTGCATTGATCACCATTTTTCGCTCTACTGGTCCGGTAATTTCTAGCCGCCGATCTTGTAAATCCTTGGGAATGCCACGGATGGTCCAGTCGCTTTGGCGAATCGATTGCGTCTCCGGTAGAAAGTCGGGCAGCGCTCCCGCATCAATGCGTTGTTGACGTGCTTCACGCGCTGCTAAAAGCGTAGGGATACGCGCCGCATACCGCTCAGCGAGACTGGCTAAAAAGCACAATGCTTCCTCGGTTAAGATTTCTGCCTGCTCTTCGGTGACTGTCTCGTTAATCACCAACGATTCGCGTAAGGTTGAGCACGCTTCCGTCATATCGCCTCCCTGGCTTATCATTTGTAATCCAATCACAACACTCTTTTCACTACACGCTCTTGGGCTCTCGTGCAGCGCTTGAGTTATTACGTTGGCTTACATTCGCGCAAAAATCAACCAAAGGTCAAAACAAAACGGTAAGACAAAGACAAAAAAGCACATATAAACAAACAGTTAAAAAATTAGAGCATAAACTCTAATGTGCTTTTTTATGCCTATAAGCAGAATGATATAACACTGCTACTGGGATCATAATTTTGTCACCACCTTGTAATCAGTTACGTAATTAAATTACATATCGCGCACTTCACCTTCTCGTGAAAAAGTAAAAAACCAAAATCATTTCAATCTCTTAGGAAAAAAAGCAAAAAGCCGCTCCCCTAGATGCTGCTTTTTTCGTGATAATAATCCAACGGCTTCAGCGTCGTTTTGGCAAGGTTAAAATAGATGATAATGCTGAGATAAAGTAGATAAACCAGTTTAAATCACTCATTTTGGTCTCTTTATTCCTTAGCTATTGGGGAAAGTAGCTCTGCGACCAGATCAGCGAGCTGGTTGAACGTATCAATCCGACTCGAAGAAGGACGCCAGACCACCCCGATATCACGGTAGGCCGCTTCCCCCGGCGGCGTCTCTAAATGCACGTCGAGGTTATCAATCAAGCCATGATCGATTGCCATTTGCGGTATAAAAGTCACACCATTGCCGTTGGCCACCATTTGCACCAAGGTGTGTAAGCTGGTCGCCATGAAAGGATTAATCTTCTGCGAGGCCGTCATTTGACAGGCAGACACCGCGTGGTCGGTGAGGCAGTGTTCTCGTTCAAGCAAGAAGACAGACTCATCGGGGAGGGCGTCATAATCAATCGGTAACTCAAGCTGCGCAGCTTGCTTTTGGCTCATCACCATTTTAAATGGATCCCGCCCCACCACGCGGCGAGTCATGGTGCCAATATCCATGGGTAAAGCCAGGATAAGGATATCCATTTCGCCGTGTTTTAGCGCGGTGAGTAAGTTCGCCGTCGTATCCTCGCGCAATAGCAAATCTAGATTGGGATAATGTTGATTGACCTGCTGAACCACATCACACAACAAGAAAGGCGCAATGGTGGGGATGCAACCCAGCCGGACTTTGCCGTGCATAGGGTCTGATTTAACTTGCGTTAGCTCCATCAAATCCTGGCTGCGTGCTAGAATTTCTCGGCTACGGCGCACCACCTCTTCGCCCATGCCTGTGAGTACCAAGGTTTTATTGTCACGCTCAATGAGCTGAGCACCAATCAGATCCTCGAGGTTTTGGATCCCCGCGCTCAACGTAGACTGGCTGACAAAACACAATTTGGCTGCTTCGCCAAAATGCCGTGTTTCGGAAAGGGTAACCAAATATTGTAGCTGCTTTAAAGACGGATATTTGCTCATACAGTCATATTTTAAACAATCGTATTTTTCGATTATTACAATCTATTAATTCCACTTTTTTCAATCTAACAAGTTCGCTATAGTTTGTCTCGCTTATATAGGAACCTGATTATCAGGAAAACATTTAAACTAGGAGCTGAGATATGGTACTCGTAGGTCGTCAAGCACCAGATTTTACTGCCGCTGCCGTACTAGGCAATGGCGAAATCGTTGATAACTTCAACCTGAAAGAGTTCACCAAAGGCAAAAAAGCGGTTGTCTTTTTCTACCCACTCGACTTCACTTTCGTGTGCCCATCAGAGCTGATCGCATTCGATAAGCGCCTGAGCGACTTCCAAGCTAAAGGTGTTGAGGTTATCGGTGTGTCTATCGACTCTCAGTTCTCACACAACGCGTGGCGTAAAACGGCTGTCGAAGACGGCGGTATCGGCGCAGTGAAATACCCACTGGTTGCTGACGTTAAGCACGAAATCTGTAAAGCATACGACGTTGAGCACCCAGAAGCTGGCGTTGCCTTCCGTGGTTCTTTCCTTATCGACGAGGAAGGCGTTGTTCGTCACCAAGTTGTTAACGACCTGCCACTAGGCCGTAACATCGACGAAATGCTACGCATGGTTGACGCACTGAACTTCCACGAGAAAAACGGTGAAGTTTGCCCTGCACAGTGGGAAGAAGGTAAAGCGGGTATGGCAGAATCTCCTGAAGGTGTTGCTGCATACCTGTCTGAGCACACTGACGACCTGTAATAAGGTCAAGTGCCCCGCACTGGATAATGTGAGACAATAATGAGGCCCGGCAAACCGGGCCCTTTTTGTATCTGCTCGCCTCACCGTATCGGCTGATTCTCTCCCAACAAACCCTTTCCAACTAACACTAGGCGTTTTCCCCTCACCCTGTCACAATAGTTTTAGCTATGCTGACACGGTGCGTTTCGTCAAAGGGGTGATATGTCTGCCTTAGTTGAAGTTTGTATTGATAGTATCCGTTCATTATCGCTGGCCGAACACGCTGGCGCAGATCGGATTGAACTGTGTAGCGCACTGCGCCTCGGTGGCTTAACCCCGAGTGATGGCTATATGCAACAAGCCGCTCAAAAAGCACGAATCCCTATTTATGCGATTATCCGGCCGCGAGAAGGCGACTTCGTCTATGCCAGTGAAGAAATAGAAGTGATGCTGCAGGATATTGCCAACGCCCGCCAAGCCGGGTGTGCAGGCGTGGTGATCGGCGCACTCGCACCAAACGGTCAGCTCGACCTACCGGCGATAGACGCCATGCTTGCCCAAGCAAAGGGAATGGGCGTGACGTTCCACCGCGCATTCGATCATTGCCAAGACCCTCACGCGGCGCTCGACGCAATCCTTGCCCGCCCAGCGATTGAACGGATTCTTACCTCTGGGCAAGCGGCGAACGCTTTACAAGGCAAAGAGGCACTCAAACAGTGGGTAGACGCCACACGCCATACCTCATTGACCATCATGCCAGGCGCAGGTGTAACCCCTGATAATGCACAAGCGTTGCTCGCCTACACTGGCGCACGTGAAATCCACCTATCGGCACGTACCGAGCAAGTAAGCGTCATGCAATCAAACTCACATGCATCAATGGGCGATGGGGATGATGCCCGTTATCCGATCACCGATCCGGCAAGCGTTCGTCTGGTCAAAGCCATTGCCAATCGTTTTTAAACCTCGGTGTAATGTCGTGACCAAACAACATGGCAATGTGACCCGCTCTAGTCTTTTGAAGTGATATACGCTTTCGCTGCGTGAATCCATTGCATCCGAAAAGTGAGTTTTCTACCGTAACCCCATCGCTGTGGTAAAAGGAGATCGGCTTTGTCGGATAAAAAAACACAAAAAATCAGCAAAAAACACTACGAAAAAAAGCTAGCCGAATTACAAACTGAGTTGGTCAAGCTGCAAGAGTGGGTCAAGCAAGAGCAGTTGAAAGTGGTGGTCATTTTTGAAGGGCGCGATGCCGCCGGTAAAGGCGGCGTGATTAAACGGATCACCGAAAAGCTCAATCCGCGTGTTTGTCGCGTGGTCGCGCTAGACAAGCCCACAGAGCGCGAACGCACGCAGTGGTATTTTCAACGTTACATTGAGCACCTGCCCGCCGGTGGTGAAATTGTCTTGTTTGACCGCAGTTGGTATAACCGCGCCGGTGTCGAGCGAGTCATGAACTTTTGCAGCGATGAAGAATATGAAGAGTTTCTTCGCACCTGTCCCGAGCTAGAGCGTATGTTGATCCGCTCCGGGATCATCTTAATAAAATACTGGTTCTCGGTATCGGACGAGGAGCAAGAAAAGCGCTTCGCGGAGCGGATTAACACCCCAATAAAGCGATGGAAATTCAGCCCAATGGATCTCGAGTCTCGTAGTCGTTGGGTGCAATACAGTGAAGCCAAAGACCGCATGTTTGCCTACACCGACACCAAAGAAAGCCCTTGGTGGGTGGTGGAAGCCGATAACAAAAAACACGCTCGGCTCAATTGTATCGCCCACTTACTCTCACAAATCCCTTACCAAGAAATTGACTACCCCACAGTAACCCTCCCAGAAATCAATAAGGAAGGTTACGTGCGTATGCCTTTGCATGACCAGAGCTTTGTCCCAGACGCCGTCAGTGACTGGTTAAATGACAAGTAGCGATTATTTGAGGAGCTTTTCCAGCTCCTCTTTTTGAATGTGGCGAACGTCTTTGCCTTTGACAAAATAGATGATGTATTCACAAATGTTCTGACAGCGATCGCCCACTCGCTCAATGGCTCGGGCCGACCACATCACTTTCAGCACATTGGGAATCGAGCGTGGATCTTCCATCATGTAGGTCATCAACTGACGCAAAATCCCCTCGTATTCACGGTCTAACGAGTCATCTTTGCGATAGACCTTCATGGCCGCATCAATATCCATGCGCGCAAAGGCGTCTAACACATCGTGCAGCATTTTAGCGGCGCGCTGACCCAAGGCTTCGAGTGATACCAAAAACGGTTGCTGAGAGTAGCTTGAGTTATCCAATGCCATTTTAGCGATACTGTCAGCAACATCACCAATGCGCTCAAGATCCGTGATGGTCTTGATGATTGCCATCACCAGTCGCAAATCGCTCGCGGTGGGCTGACGTTTAGCAATGATACGTGTACATGCCTCGTCGATCGCCACTTCCATGCCGTTCACTTTGTGATCTTCACGAATAACATGGCGCGCAAGCTCCACATCTTGATTGTGCATGGCGCGCAGTGCATCGGTTAGCTGACGCTCAACCAAGCCGCCCATTGCCAGCACGTGGGTGCGAATGGCCTCAAGCTCTGCGTTAAACTGACCAGAAATATGACGGCTAATATTGTGGTTATCCAAGGCCTGCTCCTTATCCGTAGCGCCCGGTGATGTAATCTTCGGTTTGTTTGTTTTGTGGGGTGGTAAACAAGGTATCGGTATCCGCGTATTCCACCAAGCGCCCCATATTAATAAACGCCGTTTGATCCGAAACCCGCGCCGCTTGCTGCATATTATGGGTGACAATCACCACCGTATACTGATTTTTTAAGTCATTAATCAGTTCTTCAATGGTTAAGGTTGAGATGGGATCCAACGCCGACGATGGCTCATCAAGCAATAGCACCTCAGGCTCAATCGCGATCGCCCGTGCAATCACTAACCGTTGTTGTTGCCCACTGGACAACCCAAACGCATTGTCATTGAGACGATCTTTCACCTCATCCCACAATGCCGCGCCACGTAGCGAGCGCTCTACCGCATCATCCAGTGTTCTAGGATCATTGATCCCCTGCAAGCGTAATCCAAAGATCACGTTTTCATAGACAGATTTGGGGAACGGGTTTGGGCGTTGAAACACCATCCCTACTTGGCGACGTAATGCTGGCACATCCACATCACGGTGATAGATATTTTGTCCGTGCAGGGTAATTCCGCCTCGAACACGGCAGCCATCCACCAAATCATTCATCCGATTAATGCATCGTAGTAATGTCGATTTACCACACCCAGACGGCCCGATAAATGCGGTGACCTTCCCTTTCGGGATCCGCATACTGATATCAAATAGCGCTTGGGTCGATCCGTAGTAAAGATTGAGATCCCGAATGGCTAACGCGGTTTGCTCGTCAGGCAAATTCCCCAAATCTAAGCTAGGCGTTAAGCCTATGGGTGGCGTTATCGAAAACATCGAGCGGGATCCTTATCGTTATAATTCCAATGCGCGATACTTTTCACGCAAGTAATGACGAATACCAATCGCGGACAAGTTGAGCGCCACGATCACTGACACAAGCAAAAATGACGTGGCGTATACCAAAGGTCGCGCCGTTTCGATGTGCGCGCTTTGAAAGCCGACATCATAAATATGGTAGCCCAGATGCATGAACTTCCGCTCTAAGTGCAAAAACGGGAAGTTACCATCCACTGGCAAAGAGGGAGCGACCTTAACCACTCCCACCAACATTAAGGGCGCCACTTCTCCGGCTGCACGAGCGACCGCTAAAATCAACCCTGTCATCATCGCAGGACTGGCCATCGGCAGGACCACCCGCCAGAGCATTTCTGATTGGGTGGCGCCAAGGGCAAAGGCACCATGGCGGACACTGGTCGGAATTCGGGCGAGTCCCTCTTCTGTGGACACTATCACCACAGGTAAAGTGAGGATCGCCAATGTCAGAGCCGACCAGAGAATGCCTGGCGTACCAAAGACAGGCGCGGGTTGCGCCGCTTGATAAAACAGATCATCAATGGTGCCACCGATAAAGTAGACAAAAAAGCCTAGCCCGAACACCCCGTACACAATTGACGGTACCCCGGCGAGGTTAACCACGGCAATGCGAATAATACGCGTGAATGCCGTTTTCGGCGCGTACTCGTGAAGGTATACCGCGGCAAGCACCCCTAACGGGGTGACAATCACTGACATCAACAGCACCAAGAAAACGGTGCCAAAAATCGCGGGAAAAACGCCCCCCGCGGCATTACTGTCTCGTGGTGGTTCTGATAAGAAGGCCGCGACCTGGTATCCCCAAAATTCAAGCTTCTCAACCGCACTCATGGCGTTGGGATACCAAACATTAATCACATTTTGCAGAGGCAACGCCACGGTGTCACCGTGGCTATCTTCAACAACAAGCGCACCCGTTTGTTGTTTTTCTCGCAGCTGTTTGAGCTTTTTCTCCAACTGCTGGTATTGCGATAGCAGCTGTGAACGACGCTTATCGATTCGTTTTTTGTCTGCCGTGTTTAGCTGGCTGTCTAATGAGAGGGACTTTTCCTCCAGCCGCAATTGCTCCAGCCGATAGTTAATCCCCGCTAAGTGTACTTGCTCGATGTCATTGATCACCGCGCGACGCGCCGCTAAATCTTCCAAGCGTTGATAAAGTTCAGACAGCACTAATGCATGTCGGTGGCCACCGGCGTCGACGTATGCTTGAGGCTTACCATAAAACATGCCATTTTCACTTCGCTCGATCATCGCCATTTCAACTGGCGTGTGCTGGCTTTTGATCTGAAACGCAAGTAGCTGACGAAAATCAATGCCCGCTTGTTCTCGATTACCGGTTTTAACCACCAAGCGTTGGTAGCTAGGCTGGCGATAGGCTGGCAATGCAACACCGGCATCTTCAAGCTGCGTCGCATCAACCTGGTCGGTTCGGTAAATTTGTCCGACCACGGTTTCTACCCCCTGCTCACTCTTTACTTCAAAGCTGGTGACTGGTGTCGGCCAGAAGTAGCCTAAGCCTCGATAACCGAGCAATAACAGCACTCCGAGAATCGCGATCAGACTGACACTGACCATACCAGCCGTCATCCAAACCCAGGGAGTGCCAGATTTTATCCATGGACGCATGCGCATTCTCGTCTCGGTTAAAGGTTGCTGTACTTGTCACGCAAACGCTGACGGATCAGCTCTGCCAATGTGTTAAAGACAAACGTGAAGACAAAAAGAATAAAAGCGGTTAAAAACAGCACCCGATAATGGGAGCTACCCACTTCAGACTCCGGCATTTCTACCGCGATATTGGCCGATAAGGTACGTAATCCTTCGAGCAAATTCCAATCCATGATCGGCGTATTGCCAGTAGCCATCAGCACGATCATGGTTTCACCCACCGCGCGCCCAAAACCCATCATCACAGCAGAAAAAATACCTGGGCTCGCGGTAAGCAACACCACCCGGGTCAAGGTTTGCCAATGTGTTGCCCCTAAGGCCAAAGCACCGTTTTTAAGGTGTGGAGGCACCGAAAAAATCGCATCTTCGGCCATCGAGAAAATGGTTGGGACCACCGCAAAGCCCATCGCAATACCCACGACCAACGCATTGCGCTGGTCATAGCCGATGCCAAGCTCATGTGTGATAAATTGGCGAGCATCCCCCCCTAACCACAGCTGCTCTACCCATGGCCCCAGATACGCGGCGAATACGCCCACCAGCAATAAGGCCGGAATGATGACCACAATTTGTGCGTTATCAGGTAAGCGGCGTCGCACATACCTTGGGATCATGCGCCACACCCCGCTTAGCCCGAGCAAAACAATAGGGATAAGCAAGAGCAGCAAGAAGACGCTAGCAATGTGCGATTCAACCCAAGGTGCCAGCCACAAGCCGGCCAAAAAGCCGATAATGACGGTGGGTAACGCTTCAATTGTTTCCACCGTCGGCTTCACCCAACGCCGTAAGCCAGATGACATAAAGTAAGCCGTGTATATGGCTGCCCCTATCGCCATCGGCACTGCGAAAATTAAAGAAACCAAGGCGACTTTTAAGGTTCCAAAGATCACCGGAACCACGCTCAATTTCGCTTCAAAGCTGTCATCCGCAGAGGTCGATTGCCACACATATTGGGGAGACGGATACCCTTCATACCACACTTTCTGCCATAGCGAGTGAATACTCACTTCTGGGTGAGGGTTGTCCACAGTCAACCATTGCCATTGACTGTCAACCACAGCAATCAGCCCGTTTGCGCGAGGCGTAAACGCCAAAGCATCAGGCAGCGCGGTAAACTGAGCATCGAAATGGCGCACCTTTTTACTGGTGGCATGCACCAGGCTGAGTCGTCCGGTTTCATCCACCGTCGCCATGCTTTTGCGGTGACGCTCTGGTGCAAGACGCGCCACGCCCTCTCCCGGCGAAAACGCGCGTACTTCGGTTAACGACGGCTCGCCATTTTTCACCACATCGAACCATTGTGTCACTGTGCCGTCTTGGTGCTGAAGGAGCAAAGAGCGCCCCCCGGCTAGCATCGCCATTTTCGTGACCGGACTGGTGACGACATTGTCGAGATTGACCGTTTCGCGCAAGGCTAGATCGTTTCCCTTTAAGCGCCAAATCGCTAAGCGATTTTGTTGATGGACAAACAAGCGCTGTCCGTCTCCTGATAACGCAATATGGTCAACGGCTTGTGAAAGAGGCACCGTGCTTTTTTGCGTACCCCGATAGACGACCAGGCGGTTATCCTGGGTAACGGCAGCCAGCACTGGCGGGATGGTTTGACCATGTAAACTATCCGGCACCGCCACGGTAAGCTGGTTAAGCGGCTGCGCGCTCGCGTCCACGATCAACTCACGACCAAAGGCTGGCATAGTGGACAATTGAGGGACCACTGAAGCGTCAGCTTGATACTGTGTACGAAAGCGTAATTGCCAAACAGCCACGCGCCCTGGTGTCTTTTCTACCGCCAAAAACGGCGTAGATGCTTCGACGCGGCTTATCGCAGGCTTATCCATGCTGGATAACGGCTGCTGTAATACCGTTTGCGCGCGTGGCACGGCGCTGGCTGCGGGCGTCCCAGACCGTGACGGGCGCTTGACAACGGTTAACACCCCTCGATCATCCAAGCCATACGCCAACTGATTGCGCGTATCGGCGCCAATGTATTGAGGCACGCCGGGAGTGGCTACGCTAAAACGCTCACTCAAGCTGACACTCGCTTGGTGAAAAAGCGGTACCACCACTGTGAGTAAGTAGAAGAAAAGAAGCAGCAGGGTCACTAATACCATCACGCCACCAAGACGTACCGTTTGGCGAGTCAGTTTATCTTTAAACCGCCGCGCCGGTCGGGTATCCGTTAATGATGGTGAAGAGTGGATCATTCGTGCCTCTTTTTATTGAGCAAGCCCTGCATTGTATGTCATTACAATGACAATTTTGTGACAGCGGTATCCTGTCATAGCCCGTAAGGATCAACGCGTTGCGGCGCTTTCCTTTAGTGTATCGCGCGCGGTCATTCACGCCTAGTGACTTGGTTGCCACGCAATAAATATGCAACAAACGGGCTTTAGGCTTGCCCAAGTTGATATTGGGCACACTTTCGTGAGTTTAGCCTCTCGCAGCATAGACAACACCTTGACTGACCTCAATAATTGTCTGAACAATCGCCGTAAGGATCACGCATGAAGCACTTTGTTATCACCTTAGTCGGCCCAGATCGCGCAGGCCTAGTTGATCAGATATCACACACAGTGTTCAGCCATCATGGCAACTGGCAAGCCAGTCGGCTCAGTCAGCTAGCAGGGCAATTTGCCGGTATCATTCACATTTCGGTATCAGACACGTACGCTGATGCCTTGGTTCATTCGTTACGCGCGCTCGATGGCTTGCAGCTGCTGGTCGCCGATGCGACACCCGCTTCGCCGTCTCCGATCACCCATACCTTGTCGGTGACAGGCAACGACAGGCGTGGCATCGTTCAAACGCTCAGCCAACTGCTCGCGGCTCATGGCGTCACCATCAACAAACTCAACACCCAAACGCAAAGTGCCGCCAATACGGGCGGGCAAATTTTCACCGCAGATTTTTATTTAACTGTCCCACCAACGGCGGACATTAACGTATTGCATGAAGCCCTTGAAACGCTGTCAGACGACTTGATTGTCGATTTTGACAGCAATTTTATTCAGTAGAACAGGATTTTCTTACGCGTTATGACTTTAGACTCTTATCATGTCGACAAAGAACTTAGCTGGCTTTCTTTTAATGAACGTGTCTTGCAAGAAGCAGCAGACAAAAGCGTCCCGATTATTGAGCGAGTCCGGTTTTTAGGCATTTTTTCATCCAACCTTGACGAATTTTATCAAGTACGGTTTGCCGACGTGAAACGGCGCATCATCATTGATGAAGAGCGGGGAGTAGAAAGTCATGCCAAAGAGTTGTTGAGCAAGATTCAAGCGAAAGTCGTCAAACTGAACCAAGACTTTGATCATCTTTACAATGATATCTTGCTAGAAATGGCCCGCCGCCACATTTTTTTAGTCAACGAACGTCAACTCTCTGATCATCAAGCCCAGTGGCTAAGGCGTTATTTTAGAAGCAATATTTTGCCTTACATCACGCCAATCATGCTTAACAAAGACGTCGATGTTTTAAGCTTTTTGAAAGACGCCTATTCTTACCTCGCCGTTCAGCTGAAAAAAGAAGGGGAAGAGCCCAAGTATGCGCTGATAGAGATCCCCACTGATGAGCTAGAACGCTTTGTTAAAGTCCCTGAGCCAAAAGGAAAACGGCAGCGTAAAACCATCATTTTACTCGATAACATCATTCGTTTGTGTTTAGACCAAATTTTTAGTGGCTTTTTCGACTATGACACGGTCGAAGCGTACGCGATGAAAATGACCCGTGACGCAGAATACGATCTGACCAATGAAGTGGAGCACAGCCTGCTTGAGAATATGTCAGAAAGCTTGGATCAGCGTTTAACCGCCCTGCCCGTTCGGTTTGTTTATCAACGCGATATGCCGCCAGAAATGGTGAGCAAGTTGATTCAGGTATTAAAAATCTCCGACTACGACAGTGTCTTACCGGGTGCGCGTTATCACAACTTTCGCGATTTTATTGGCTTTCCGAATGTGGGGCGTAAATACCTGGAAAACCCGCCTCTGCCCCCATTCGAGTCAGCAGATTTTCAACTACAAAACAACGCATTTGAGGCCGTTCGCCAACGCGATATTCTCCTTTATTATCCCTACCATACCTTCCGGCATATGACCGAGCTGGTGCGCCAGGCCTCCTTTGACCCTAAGGTGCGCAGTATTCGTATCAATGTGTACCGCGTAGCGAAAAACTCCCGCATCATTAACTCAATGATTGATGCCGCTAACAATGGCAAGCGTGTCACCGTGGTCGTTGAACTCCAGGCGCGCTTTGACGAAGAGGCTAACATCGAGTGGTCACGGGTGCTCACGGATGCTGGTGTAAAAGTAGTGTTTGGCACCCCTGGGCTCAAAATTCACTCGAAACTGTGTTTGATTTCTCGTCGTGAAGACGGGGTGCTACGCGATTATGGTCACATTGGCACAGGCAACTTTCATGAGAAAACAGCGCGTATTTATACCGATTTTGCCTTATTTACCGCGGATCAACAGCTGACTTCAGAAATTCGTAAAGTCTTTGATTTTATTGAAAATCCCTACCGTCCTGTTAAGTTCAATCACTTAATTGTCTCGCCACGTAACTCGCGGCGGCGTATGTATAAATTGATTGAACGTGAAATTGAACATGCACAGGCCAAGCGTAAGGCTGGTATTACCCTCAAGGTCAACAACCTGGTCGACAAAGGCTTGGTGAACCTGCTTTACAAAGCGAGCAATGAAGGGGTGAAAATCCGCATTATTGTGCGCGGCATGTGCTCGCTGGTGCCTGGGGTTAAAGGAGTCAGTCAAAATATCAAAGCGATCAGTATCGTCGACCGCTTCTTAGAGCACCCCCGCGTGTTTGCCTTTGAAAACGGCGGCGAACGTGATATGTATATTTCGTCTGCCGATTGGATGACCCGCAACATCGATAACCGCATTGAGGTTGGGGCACCCATTCGCGATCCCAGACTGAAAGATCGCATCATGGCGGTCTTAGAAATTCAATTTTCCGATCGCGCGAAAGCCCGCGTTATCGATAAAGCCATGTCTAACGCCTACGTAAAACGCGGTAACAAAAAGAAGATCCGCTCGCAAACCGAGATCTATGATTACCTTAAACACGTGGAGCGCCAAGAACTCAAAAACGCGGAAAAGTTGCAACATGACACACCCCCAGTCAAAAAATAAGCCTCGCGAAATCGCAGCGGTTGATCTCGGATCTAACAGTTTTCACATGGTCGTCGCGCGCGTCGTTGGCGAAGGACTGCAGATAGTGAGTCGTCATAAACAACGTGTGCGACTGGCCGCCGGGCTGGATGATCAACATCGCCTCAGTGATGAGGCGAACCGCCGTGGTGTCGAGTGCTTAGCCATGTTTGCTGAGCGGTTGAACGGCCTCGACATGGAAAATGTCCGTATCGCCGCGACCCACACCTTGCGCCAAGCGCGCAATGTCGACACCTTCATCGAACGGGCGAGACAGGTTTTACCCTACCCGATTGAAATCATTTCTGGGGAGGAAGAGGCGCGTCTTATTTATATGGGCGTCTCCCACACGCAGCAAAACGTTGGCCGAAAATTAGTGATTGATATTGGGGGCGGCAGTACAGAATTAGTGATCGGGGATAACTTTGAGCCCGCATTGGTTAACAGTAAACGGGTTGGCTGTGTCAGTTATAACGAGCGCTTTTTCCCCAAAGGCAACATTACGCCTAAGCAATTTGCCGCCGCACAGCTGGCTACCCAACAAAAGCTAGAAAGCTTAGCGTCTCAATACCGCCAAGCCAGCTGGCAAGTGGCGCTCGGTGCGTCAGGCACCATCAAAGCGATTCGTGAAGTGATTATCGGTCTCGGTGATGAAGATGGGATTATCACCCGTAAGCGGTTAGATAACCTGATCGAAAAGCTGCTGAAATTTAAAAACAGCGACAGTATCGACTTGCCCGGCTTATCGGCTGACCGCCAACCGGTTTTCGCCGCCGGCGTCGCGATTCTTTCTGGGATATTTGATGCGCTTGCCATCGAATCGATGCGCTTCTCTGATGGTGCATTACGTGAAGGCTTGCTCTATGAAATGGAAGACCGCTTTCAGCGTACCGATATCCGTGGTCGCACGACGGATGATATGGCAGCACGCTACAACATCGACCTGAGCCACGCCCGTCGCGTGCAACATACAGCGGCGTATTTTTATGCGCAAGCCGAGCCGGTTAAGGGCAGCAAAAAAGCAGAGCTCGCCGGGCTTTTGAATTGGGCTGCGCTGCTGCACGAAGTGGGGTTAAGCATTGGTTATCCTGGCTACCACAAGCATTCTGCGTATATTTTGCGGAATACCAACTTACCTGGGTTTAACCAAGAGCAGCAAACCGTGCTTGCCACCCTCGCGCGCTTCCATCGTAAGGCACTAAAGCTCAACGAGATGCCTAAGTTTACCTTGTTTAAACCTAAGCTCATCGAGACGCTGATTTGCGCACTACGGTTAGCCTGTGTGTTGCATTCACAGCGTAACGACGAGGCCTTGCCAGAGATTGCTCTCAGTGTCGACAAAAAAGGGGCATGGCAGCTCACCTTTCCGACAGGATGGTTGCAAGACAACCGCTTGCTCGCGGCGGATTTGGAGGCCGAAAAGCAATACTGGCAATCCGTAAACTGGACGCTGACTTTTAGTGACTAAGCGCACGCCAAGCGTTCGCTTGCGCAACGCCGAGTCCCTCACAAGCCGATTATCTCGCAGCTAGTCTTTTAGCGATGCATCCAGCCCTAGTGCTCGTCTTTGCGCGCGCACCGCTTGAGCCGGCAAGGGAATATAGCCTTGCTGGCTCACCGCCTTCTGCCCTTGCGCCGACAAAATATAACGCATAAATGCCGATTCAAGGGGCGCCAGCGGCTGATTGGGGGCTTTATTGATGTACAAATATAAATAACGGGTAAGGGGGTACTCACCCGTTCGAATCGCTGAAGGGGTGGGCTTTATCGCCGCTTTTCCCTGGTGTGAAATCGCCAACATGCGCGCGCCAGAGGCCTGATGACCAATTCCTGCATACCCGATAGCATTCAGCGAAGAGGCCACCGACTGCACCACTGACGCCGAGCCAGGCTGCTCATTCACATCGGCACGGAAATCCCCACGGCACAACGCGGCTTGCTTAAAATAACCATAGGTACCGGATACCGAGTTGCGGCCGAATAATTGTAAATCTCGGTTGGCCCAACGGCCTGATAAGCCTAATTGCCCCCAGGTTGCCACCGGCTGACTCGCCCCACACCAAAGCGTGCGAGAAAATACCGCATCCAGCTGTTGAAAGCTGATGGCGCGTAAAGGGTTATCTTGGTGGACATAGACGGCCATCGCATCCACCGCAACGGGGACCGCGGTAGGAGGATAGCCAAAACGTGCTTGAAACGCATTTTCTTCACTGACCCGCATCGGACGACTCATGGGGCCAAGTTGGGCTGTCCCTTCCACCAGCGCGGGGGCGGCGGAGGCAGAGCCTGGCGTTTGTAGCTGTATATTCACTCCGGGATGCAACCGTTTGAACCCTTCCGTCCAAGCGGCCATCATATTGGCTAAGGTATCTGATCCTACTGAGCTCAAGTTACCGGATATACCACTGCTACGTTGATAATCAGGCAGGGTATCAGCATGACTAAGGCTCGCCACACTCAATAGCAGGCAGGCTGTGGCCAAAAACCGCTTTAACATGCTAATCGCTCCGGTAAGGTAAAGGAGAACGTGCTCCCCACCCCGAGTTCACTTTGAATATCTAATTCCGCATCGTGATGACTGAGCGCATGTTTTACAATCGCCAGTCCTAAGCCACTGCCACCCGTTTCACGGGAGCGGGCTTTATCTACCCGATAAAAACGCTCGGTTAACCGATCCAGGTGTTGCGGCGCGATACCCTCGCCACTGTCCTGTACTTCCAAGCGTGGGCCTTTGCTTGCGCGATACCAACGCACAGTGATCCCAGCTTTGGGCGGAGTATGCTTTACTGCGTTATAAACTAGGTTGGAAATCGCACTGCGTAATTGGTCGTCATTGCCTTTTACTTTAAGGCTGGTATCGACTTCAAACGTGAGTACATGCTCACTATCACCACTTAAGGCTTGAGCTTCTTTTTGTAGCACATCAAGCATGGCAGGCACATCGACAAGATGATCCAGCTCAGGCTTGGCCGCCGCTTCAATTTTAGACAGGGTCAAAAGCTGTTCTACCAGTGACTCCATCCGGGACAATTGCTCGGTCATCACCCCATGTGCTTTGGGCCACATGGGACCGACGACCATCTCTGGATCTTCCGTCATTTCTAAGTAGCCACGTAACACCGTCATCGGCGTGCGTAGCTCATGTGAAACATTGGCGAAAAAGTTGCGGCGCATCCCTTCCAGTTGCTTCAACTGAGTGATATCACGCACCACCATCAAATATTCGCCTTCCGCATAGGGCATGGTCCGGAACTCAAGTGTGCGCGCGCTATTAAGGTGAGAGCGCATCTCAAGGGGCACATCGTAGTTGGCATCAGCTATATAGCTGACGAATTCAGGGGCGCGGATAAGGTTACTGATATGCTGACCATTATCATCAGGCATACGCAAGCCAAGCAGCTCTTGGGCTAATTTGTTACACCAGACAATGGCACCGTCACGCTCAAACACCACCACCGCATCCGGTAAAGATTCTGCCCCGTTGCGAAAGCGACGAATCAGATTCGCCAGCTCCTTACGGCGACGACGATTACGCTTTTGTAAGCGATAAATCCCATTAAACAAAGGCTCCCAGGAGCCGGTGCCAGAGGGTGGCATCAGGCTTTTGTCTTTCCAAAGCCAATCGGACAGCTTGATCTGCTGATGCAGGTGCCAAAGCAGCATGGCAACGGTAGCGCCAAGCAATAGCCAAGGTAGGCCACCAAACAGCCAGCCTATAATAAACCAAGGTAAATAAAAAAAAGCCAGCTCCCAGGCTAGCTTCTTCCAAGACAGTCGTTCGACCATTGCGTCTCCATGCAGCCTACACCTGATGTAGGCCGGATTTAACTACGTGTTGAAAAGCGGTATCCAGCGCCGCGTACCGTTTGTACCAATTTAGCGTGCCCACCGGCTTCTAGCACTTTGCGCAAACGACGAATATGCACATCGACCGTTCTATCTTCAACATAGACATTGGTGCCCCACACGTTATTGAGTAGCTGCTCGCGGCTATACACACGCTCTTGATGGGTCATGAAAAAGTGCAACAGCTTAAACTCGGTCGGCCCCATGTCTAGCGGCTCATCATTGGCGGTCACTCGGTGCGAGACAGGGTCAAGTTTCAACCCTTGTACTTCAATAACATCATCCAAGGTTGTCGGCGATACACGGCGCATCACCGCTTTTAATCGCGCCACCAGCTCTTTCGGCGAGAAAGGTTTGGTGATGTAGTCATCTGCGCCTACTTCAAGGCCTCGCACTTTGTCTTCTTCCTCGCCCCGTGCGGTCAGCATCACCACAGGAATCTGTCGGGTCAACTCTTCCCGCTTTAAGTGCTTAATAAGATTGAGCCCCGATCCACCAGGTAACATCCAATCCATCAGGATCATTTCTGGGTAAGGCTCGCAAATTTGCGCCAGTGCCGAATCGTAGTCTTCTGCCTCAACCGTTTGATAACCTTTTTGTTCAAGCACAAAACAAAGCATCTCGCGAATGGGGGCTTCGTCTTCAACAACGAGAATCCGTCTAACCATGATAATTACCTAGTGTTATCATTGAACTGGCGCCATTATGTGGATTTATTATGACATTTTTGTGACCCAGCGCGAGCTATTTTCCCCTTGTGTCGACAGGCTGTGACCTAGCCAACACCTTGCTCTGTCACCATGACTTTGCTTGCGCCACCACCTTGGCTATCTACGCGCACTTGCGCACCAATCCGTTCAACCAGCGTATTCACATGCGAAATCACCCCAATTTGTCGGCCATCCGCTTGCAGAGTGTCCAAGCAGGCGAGCGCCATTTCTAAGCTGTCAGGATCTAGGGTGCCGAAGCCCTCATCAATAAACAATGAGCCAAGCTGGCGGGTATCTGCCGCTAAAGAGGCCAGTGCTAGCGCCAGCGAGAGCGAGACTAAAAAGCTCTCTCCGCCAGACAGTGATTCGACACTGCGCACCTCATCACCCATATCATGATCGACCACTTGTAGCGCCAGCAAGCTATCCGGTACCGTTTGCAATGCATAACGTGGTGACAATGACGCCAAGTGCTCATTGGCAATCTCGACCAGCTGGGACAAGGTTAACGACTGCGCAAGATTACGGAATTTAGCGCCACTGGCAGAGCCTATCAGGTCGGCCAATTTCAACCATTGCTCGGTTTGCTGCCGCTGTCCCTCGATTTTTTCGGTCAGCGAGCCGGCTTGCTGTTTGGCTTTTTCCGACTCCGTCAATTGATGGCGGAGGGTGAAGAGCCGCTGCTCGTTTTCTTCAAGTGCTTGTTGCCAACTCGCTTGCTGCGCGCTAAGTGATGCCTCATCCTCCGCGAGTTGCTGCATCGCTAGCCAAGCACTTGCATCAGCGATGGCCTGCTGACAATGACTAAGCTGTTGCTGACGCTCATCAAGGCGTGTTTTTGCTTCTTGATAACGCGCCTCAACGTCGCTGATAGCCTGTCGCTCATTAGCTCGCCATGCCTCACTGTAAGAAAGTGCGGTAATTAAATCATACTGATGAACACCAAGCTCCGGCTGCCATTGGATCCAACGTCTAACACTTGCGCGGTAGCGCTGGTCCGCCTCACGCTGCTGGGTATCGAGAGTTTGCTGGCGCGCCTGTACGCCCGCGCGCTTTTCACTGGCCTGCGTATACGCCTGCTCAGCGTGGTTACGTTGCGCCCGTTGCCCGTCGATGGCGGCTTTATATTCTCGCTCCAACGCCTCTAAATCTGATTGCGGGATCAGTGCTTGGCGCGCGACACTTTGTTGTTGATGCTCTTGCGCCAACACAACCAATTGCGCTTGCCGTGCTTGAATATCTTCCGACAAGCTCTGACACTGCTGCGAGAGCGTGGCCAGTTCAGTCTCTCTTTGTTGTTTGTGCTCAGCAAGCGCCGCTTTTTCATCTTGCAGTGCCTGGTAGGCCTGAATTTTTTGCTCCATCTGGCGGATATAATGCGCCGCCCCCACCTGTTGCAGGCTCGCCAGCCATTGCCCAGCACCTAACTGCTGATCCAACGATTGGCTGACGCGCGTGAGTTGCGCGTGTTGCTGTTGCCATTGCTCATCAATCGCTTTGAGTCGTGTCTCACACTCAGTCAGTGACTGATCAAGTTGATGACGTCGTGCCACTCGCTGCTCACGTGCATGTTGGAGTTCCGCGATGGCCGTATCCATTTGTTGCACGTGCGCAAGCTGTTGTTGGCGCTCCGTCATCGCTTGATAACAGATTTGATACTCGGCATAGGTTTGTTGCGCCTGTGCGTCAATCTCGCCGAGGATGTCACTGAGTGGACGTGATAAGTCGATGGCTTCATCCAGCTCAGCGATCGCGGCATACACCTCGCGTTCGCATTGCTGTCGCTCAGCCTGCCAAACAGCTCCCTGTTCTCTCAGCTCGGCGCACGCGTGCTGGCTTTGCTGGTGCTGTTTCTGCCAATAATAGTATTCGGCATTGTGCTGGTTATACGAGGCTTGCAAGGCGTCTACACGCGCCTGCTGCTGGGCGATCATGCCTTCAATCGCGGGGGCATGGTGCAGATAAGGATGTTCGGTGGCCCCACAGAGCGGACAAGGATCCCCTTCGTGTAAGGTTTGGCGAAGATCATCAAGCTCGACCACCGCCATCGCTTGTTGAAGGCTGTTTTGAGCCTCCTCCACCTGAGCCTGCTCACGGGTTAGTGTGTCTTTCAATTGGGCTAAATGGGCTTGGCTGTCCGCAAACAATGCTTGGTGTTTTTCTAGCTCCGCTTGATTATGCTGACAGCGCTCTTGCCAATACTGCCAGTTTTTCCCCTCATTGAGCACCGCGTCTTGCTGCTGCTTTTGCGTGTGCAATTTGCTATACCGCGCCTGATCTGCGTCTTGATTTGCCTGCAGCGCCTCAGGATCCAGCGCTTGTCGCTTGGCTTTCAGCTGCGCACTACTGTCATCCACTTGGGCAATGTCTTTGTCTAACTTGTCACGTTGCGGCTGCCAATGTTGCTGCTGATGATAACGGGCTTGATACTCTTCTTGCAGCGCCGAGAGAGTGTCTTGGCAATCGAGGTACTGGCGCAGGTTATCGAACACCGGCTGATAGTGCTCCGCCACATGCGAGAAGTCGCCGTATTGCGCGATTTCTTGCTCTAACGCCGTCTCGCGACGTTGCTGTTGCTCGGCTTGTTCGCGCGCATGGACGAGTGACTGGTGAGCATGACGATACTTCTGCTGCTGCTCATTCAACGCCACGTTTTGATCGTGCATTTGCCGCTCAATGCCGGACAACTGCGTATCGATTTGCTGCGCCTCACGCACTTTAGGCTCAATATCGGCCCAATATTGCTCGGCCTCAGCCAATGCTCGGTTGGCGGCGCGCCAGCGTTCGGCTTCTTGTTCATACGCGTGCGCAATCTCGCGCTCTTCGCGTGCGAGTTGATGGCTTTCGAGTGTGAGCGCTTGGCGTTGCCACTGGCTGGTTTGCACCGCTTGCCAGTCGTCGCGCGCCACTTGCACTCGCTCTATCTCATCCAACGCCTCTCGCCGCGCGGCAATGCCTTCTCGCGCTTCACTCGCTTCATCGAGCGCCTGCTGAGCCGTCTCGACACCCTGCTGCGCTTGGGCAAGGTGCGTGTGTTGTTGGCGGTAGTCGTTGAGTTTTCTCAGCTGAGTTTGTAAATCGTGAATGTGCTGCTGGCATTGCGCCTGCTCTTGGTGCAGTTGCTGTTCTTCATCATCCGTGAGTAACTGAATATCGCCCAACTGTTGGGTCAGTTGATCCAGTGCTTGCTTTTCATCGCGGGCCCGCTCGTGTGCCATTTGCGACAGTCGGCTATATATCTCAGTGCCTGTCATCCGTTCAAGCAAGGCCGCTCTATCATCGGCAGACGCTTTTAAGAATGCGGCAAAATCCCCTTGCGGCAACATCACCGCACGGCGGAACTGTTCATAACTGAGACCAACGAGACGCTCTATTTCACTGAGTACTTCCTGTTTTTTACCGGCAATACGTTGGCCTGTGGCGAGGTTCTCCAACCAATGCTCGCTCGCCTGTATGCGGCCATCCGCCTTGCCCCGCGCCCGGCGCACCGACCAGTGTGCGCGCCAACGGCTGCCGTCATAGGCGACAAAATCAACCTCTGCGTACCCCTCGCCTTTACCACGCGATAAGATACTACGCACATCATTGGCTTTAACGCGGGTTGCCGGATCGCCCAAACCAATATCCGCATCATGCTTTTTATTGGACTGAAAGCGCGGGATCTTGTCGTAAAGCGCCAAGCAAATCGCATCCAAAAGCGTCGACTTTCCCGCGCCCGTTTTGCCTGTGATCGCAAATAAGCCACTGTCACCCAGTGGTCCTTGTGAAAAGTCCAATGCAAACGGATGTTGAATGCTGGCCAAATTCTCGCCACGTAATGCCAGGATTTTCATCGTTTATTGATCCTCGTCCTGTTCCAGTTGCTCCAATAACTGAGAAAACGTTGCTGATAACGCCGTATCAGGTTCACCTTGATACTTTTGCTGCCAGCCATGACGCAGTACCTGATAAGGCTCAACCTCAGATAACCGTTGTTGCCGAAAGCCACTTGTTTGTGGTTGTTCTCGATAATGAGGGGTAATTTTGGCAAGCCGTACGGGTTTATTCTCTAGCGCGGCTAAGATCTTTTCTCTTAACATCGGCTGGGGTTTATCCAATAAAACAGGGACATCAAGCAAAGGCTGCTGCGACAGCGGTAAAGGCTCAAGCGTGAGCCCCGCCAAGGCGTCGAGTACCGTCTCCAGCGGTGCGGGCTGTTCCGGCACTCGCCATAAATCAACCGCACGCGGCACATAATGTGGCACCACACTTTGTAGCTGGTTGTCTTCAAGCGTCACGGCTAATACTTGGTGCCGATAGTGGCGCTCTGATAACGATAGCGGAATCGGCGAGCCGCAGTAACGGATCCGGGATTGTTTCGCCACTTGCTGGGCTAAGTGCAAATGCCCGAGTGCGACATAAGCAATATCCTCACTGAAAATATCTGCCGGCAGCGCATGCTGATTCCCCCCCAGAATGCGTCGCTCTGACATCTCTGATAACTCGCCACTGGCCATATACACATGGCCCATTGCTATCAATGCCTGATCAGCGCGCGCCTTTTCACGCCCCGCTTGCTCCGTTTGCTGATAAATAGCTCGCACTCCCTCAATAAGCCGATCGCCCTTTTCATCAAGCCCTTCTGTACGTAAATCACCACTTCGCAAAAAAGGCACTGCCAATACCCAAGCCGCGACCTCGCCTGACTTATCGGTAATTGGCACTCGCATACGTTCCGTATCTAAATCGCCATCGCCATCTCTCGCGATGGCGCCAATTAAGTGTAAATCAAAGGCTTTGAGTAGCTCGTGTGGGGCGTCGAGTTTGCTAGGTGAGTCATGATTCCCGCCAGTGATCACTACATTTAAGTGTGGCAGTGCTTTGGCAATGTCAGCTAAAAATCGATACAGCATCCGCCAAGCACTGGCGGGTGGGTTAGCACTGTCAAACACATCTCCCGCCACCAATAAGGCATCGGCTTGCTCATCAATGAGACATTGCTTAAGCCAATCGAGAAAAGCTTGATGTTCATATTGGCGATCATAACCATGCAGCTGATGACCAAGGTGCCAATCGGAGGTATGAATGATTTTTAACACAACTGAGGTAATCCATTCGTTGAGGAAGTTGGGCAAGTTTGTCTCGCTGAAGTCGCGAGCAGGGTTAAATTCTACGCTAATTGCAGCGACATTCGAGAGTGAATGCAATACCATGTTGCCTTTCTCACAACAGGATGGATAAAGCCTCGCCATGATTTGGTTTAAGAATTTACTCGTCTATCGTCTTACCCGTGATATTCCTCTCGATCCAACCCAATTGGAAAGCCAGCTCAAGGAGTTCGACTTTACCCCTTGTGGCAGCCAGGACATGCAAAAATTTGGTTGGGACAATGCGCTGGGTAAGCACGGCGATATGCTTACGCATGTCAGCGGTAACAATATCCTGATCCGCGCTCGCAAAGAAGAAAAGTTGCTCCCCGCCTCGGTAATCAAAGACGCCTTGGAAGAGAAAGTCGACGCCATGGAGCAAGCCCAAGGGCAACGCCTGAAAAAGCGCGAGAAAGACAGCCTAAAAGACGATGTGGTCATGGAGCTCTTGCCACGTGCCTTCACGCGCCAAAGCCAGATGTGTGCCTTGATCATGGCCGATAAAGGCCTGGTATTAGTTGATGCAGCTAGCATCAAAAAAGGCGAAGAGTTGCTCGCGCTATTACGAAAATCTATCGGCAGCTTACCTGTCGTGCCGGTTGAAACCGAGATCCCAGCAGAGCACGCGATGACAGAATGGGTCAAGCAAGGCCAAGCGCCGCAAGGCTTTCACCTCGGTGATGAGGCAGAACTGAAAGCGCTGCTGGAAGAAGGTGGGGTGATAAAATGCAAACAGCAAGATCTCACCAGTGACGAAATTCAGGCGCACTTGGAGGCAGACAAACAAGTCACCAAGTTATCTATGGACTGGCAAGAGCAAATTGACTTTGTATTGGGCGATGATTTGAGCCTGAAACGCCTGAAATTTTCTGAAGAGATCCGCGATCAAAACGCGGACATCGACCGAGAAGATGTTGCCGCCCGCCTTGATGCTGACTTATCGCTGATGTGCGGCGAGCTCGATACTCTATTAGAAGGCTTATTCACTGCTTTAGGCGGTTTAAAAACCGACTAACTAATCCCTACAAAGATTAGGTAAATTCGGCTGGTAGTGTGGGTAATGTCACAGTAAAATGGCGCCCACACTCACCTTCAACGTGAAGGTGCCTGACTTACACTCAGACTCAAGCTTGGAATTATGTTTACGCCAGAATTACTCTCTCCCGCCGGTAGCCTAAAGAATATGCGCTACGCGTTCGCCTATGGGGCCGACGCCGTGTATGCCGGCCAGCCACGCTATAGCCTGCGTGTGCGCAACAATGAATTTAACCACGACAACCTGAAAATAGGCATTGACGAAGCCCATGCGCAGGGTAAGAAGTTCTACGTGGTTTGTAATATTCAGCCGCACAACGCCAAGCTAAAAACCTTTATTCGCGATCTTAAGCCGATTATCGATATGGGCCCTGATGCGCTGATCATGTCCGATCCTGGCTTGATTATGATGGTGCGTGAGCACTTCCCTGATATGGCAATCCATCTTTCCGTGCAAGCCAACGCGATTAACTGGGCGACCGTCAAATTTTGGCAGCAGCAAGGGATTGAGCGTGTGATCTTATCGCGTGAGCTATCACTGGAAGAGATCGAAGACATCCGCCAGCATTGCCCCGATATGGAGCTTGAAGTGTTTGTTCACGGCGCGCTATGCATGGCGTATTCTGGTCGTTGTTTGCTGTCAGGCTATATTAATAAGCGCGATCCAAACCAAGGTACCTGCACCAATGCCTGCCGTTGGGACTACAAAGTTCATAAAGGCAAAGAAGACGACGCAGGCCAAGTCGTACAAGTTCAAGAAGTGACCCCAACCCTGGGTAAAGGCGAGCCGGTTGATGATGTGGTATTGCTCGAAGAGGGCGGACGTCCGGGTGAGTTGATGGCCGCTTATGAAGATGAGCACGGCACCTACATCATGAACTCAAAAGACTTACGCGCCATTCAGCACGTTGAGCGCTTGACCCAAATGGGCGTACACTCGCTAAAGATCGAAGGCCGCACTAAGTCTTTCTATTACTGCGCACGCACCGCACAGGTGTATCGCCAAGCAATTGATGATGCCGTGGCCGGTAAACCATTCGATGAGAGCCTGATGAACACCCTCGAGAACCTTGCACACCGGGGCTACACCGAAGGCTTTTTACGTCGACACACCCACGATAGCTACCAAAACTATGACTATGGCTATTCGGTTTCTGACCAACAGCAATTTGTCGGCGAGTTTACTGGCAAGCGCCGTGGCGATCTGGCTGAAGTGGAAGTGAAAAACAAATTTATGCTCGGTGACAGCCTTGAGCTAATGACACCGCGAGGCAATGTCCATTTCACATTAGAAGCAATGGAAAACCGCAAGTCAGAAACCATCACAGATGCCAAAGGCAGCGGTCATTTCGTGTTTATTCCTGTGCCAGAAGATATGGATCTAGAGTACGCGCTACTGATGCGTAACCTACAATCAGGACGAGATACACGTAACCCATCGGGTAAGTGATATGGCATTACTCATCACTGATAAATGCATAAACTGCGATATGTGTGAGCCCGAGTGTCCCAACGGGGCTATCTCTATGGGTGCCGAGATCTTTGAGATCGAGCCAGATTTATGCACCGAGTGTAAAGGCCATTACGAAAAACCAACGTGCCAGTCGGTCTGCCCGATCTCCAAATGCATTATCACCGATCCCGATAATGTCGAGACTGAGGATCAGCTCCTAGAAAAATTTGTGGTCATCCAAGGGATGGCCTAAACCACTAAAAGCGCCGCGAGGCGCTTTTTTTATGTCTGTATCAATCTAATCTACAACAGTGAACTAACGCTAAGCGCTTAACAGTAATACATGGCAGTCTCAAATGAAGGGGTTGCGTTCAGGCTCACACATATCGCAATTGGTACCCTAGGGTTCTGCTTTTAACATAAGCAGGCTATTTACTCCGAGCCTGAACGCAAAAAACCCCAGCTTTTCAGCTAGGGTTTCTAAGTAGTGGCGGAGTGGACGGGACTCGAACCCGCGACCCCCG
>NZ_PXUD01000084.1:0-8457 GCF_003390965.1 Salinivibrio sp. HTSP | reverse complement strand
GTTCTGTGAGAGGGATGAGGCGGCAACGCCTCACCCTACTCGATATATCTGCGAGGGTTATTCTTGGTTATCTGTCGACTGACCCACTTTTGCTTCCATGGCTTCCAGCTTGGCTTCAAGCTCGGTGAGCTTTTGACGGGTGCGCAGTAACACCTGGGTTTGTACATCAAACTCCTCACGGCTTACTACATCCAGCTTAGTCAGTTGGCCTTGGATGGCTTGGCGCACACGGCTTTCCATATCCGTGCCTAACTCTTTAACAGGCTGAGGCATGGCGTCGTGAATTTGCTTGGCCATTTGCTCAAGTTTTTTGGGGTCAAACATGGAATACTCCTTTATTAACTGTCTTTATTCTATGTAAATACGCACAGCTTGTCGAAAGGATGATAAAAGAAAAGGGCCCGAAGGCCCTTTGGGTTAGTGTGATGCGCGATAGTCTTCATCGAGCTTATCAAGTTCATCGTCTTCGACAAACACAGGCAGTGGTTTGTGCTTGCTGGCCAGGTAGGTGTAAATCACTGGCAGAACGAATAGTGTGAATAACGTACCGATAGCGAGACCCGCTACGATCACAATCCCGATGCTAAAGCGTTGCTCGGCGCCTGCGCCGGTGGCGAACATTAGCGGGATGAGGCCTGCAATCATCGCGGCAGTGGTCATCAAGATCGGACGTAGACGAATCTTGGCCGCTTCTTTCACTGCGTCCATTCGGCTGGCTTGATGATGCAGTTGCTGCTCTTTGGCGACCTCACAGATCAGAATACCGTGTTTAGTAATCAGACCTATCAAGGTTATCAACCCGACTTGTGAGTAGATGTTCATGGATGACAGCCCCCACGCGAGCGCAATCAAAGCCCCACAAATCGCGAGTGGCACAGAGACCAAGATCACCAGTGGGTCGAGCAAGGATTCAAACTGAATCGCCAGTACCAGATAAATGATCGCTAAGGCGAACAAGAAGGTGGCATACAGCGCGCTGCCTTCTGTCACGTATTGGCGAGACTCACCGAGGTAATCGTGCTGATAGCCTTTAGGCAATTCTGCTGCCTTGCTTTCGAACCAATCCACCGCGGTACCCATGGTGACACCGGGCGCAGATACCGCACTGATGGTAGCAGCATTTAGCTGATTAAAGTGCGGCAGTGAGCGAGGCTCCGCGGTGACTTCAATGTCAATCAGCGAGCCCAGCGGAATGGAATCACCATTGGCCGCACGCACGTAGTAGTTCTCGATCGATTCAGGGTTGAGGCGATACTTACGCTCCACTTGCGGGATCACTTCGTACGAGCGGCCATCAAAGTCGATACGATTGACGTAGCCATCGGCCATCATGGTGCCAATGGTGGCGCCAATATCACGCATGGTCACGCCATATGACCCAGCTTTGTCTTTATCAATGCTGATGTTCATGGTGGCCGAGTCAAAATTGAGGTTCAGCTCCGAATAAACGAAATTCGGGCTAGATTGTACCTCGGACATAATATCGGCGGTCACTTGGTAGAGACTTTCGAAATTATTCGGGGTGGTCACCACAAACTGGATCGGCAAGCCGGAGGAGGCACCGGGCAGTTCTGGCATTTCAAAGGTAGTGACCTTCATACCCGGAATGTCTTTCACTTCGTCAGCCATGCGTTTTACCACTTCGGACTGACTGGCTTCCCGCTCACTCCAAGGCACCAGTGAGGCGATACCAAACGCTTGATTCGACTTCGGCACCCCAGAAAAAACCTGAGAAAAGGCCACTTCTGGTTGTTCGTCGAGCTTTTGGTTCACTTCCGCCATGCTGTTTTGGATGTAATCCAGGTTAGCCGTCGAGGGCGCCGTCCCCATCATTACCACCACGCCTTTATCTTCCGATGGCGCCAGCTCACTGGGGATAAAGTTAAATAGCACGGGTAAAGAGGCAAAGACGATGACCGCAAAGGACACCACCACAGGACGGCGTTGCATCACCTTACTGAGGATGCGCGCATATTTGTCGGTCATGCCATCCAAGAAGCGGTGCACGGCAAGCTCAAAGCGACTTGGCTTGGCGTTAGCTTTCAGCATGGTTGAACACATCACTGGTGAGAGTGTCAACGCGACAATCCCGGAGACAAACACCGCCCCGGCAAGGGTTAACGCAAACTCCTTAAACAGCGAGCCGGTGATCCCGCCCATCATCGCGATAGGAGCATACACCGCCGCCAATGTTAGTGTCATGGAGATAACCGGCACGGCAATTTCCCGTGTACCAATAATGGCCGCGCGGAAAGGGGACTCTCCCAGCTTGATATGGCGGTCGATGTTTTCCAATACCACGATGGCATCGTCGACCACCAAGCCGATAGCCAATACCATTGCCAGCAGGGTCATCAAGTTGAGCGAGAAGCCAATCATTTCCATCACCAGCGCCACACCAATCAGGGACAGTGGGATGGTAATAATGGGGATAATCACCGCACGGAACGAACCTAAGAACAGGGTAATCACCACCAATACGATCAGCGCCGCTTCAATGATGGTTTTAATGACCTCATTGATGGACTCATTGATTGCATTGGATGAGTCATACAGCACATTCATCTCGATATTGCTTGGCATGTTGCGCTCAACTTCCGGCAACATATCCATGACGTCAGCGGCAATATTGATGGGGTTGGCCGACGGGGTGGCATTAATCGCGGCGACAACCGCTTCAGAGCCATTGGCCAGTGCACGTACCCGATCGTGGCTTTTCTCGAGTGAGACCTTAGCGATGTCTCCGAGGCGTACGACGCGGCCATCTTGGGTATCCACCACCAAATTACGCAGCTCTTCGGGCGTGGACACCTGGGTGTCGGCGCTACCGTTATAGATCATAAAGGTACCAATCGCCTGACCAGTGGCTGACTGGTAGTTGTTGGCATCGAGCACGGACATCACGTCGGTGGCCGCTAATTTAAACGCCGCCATTTTCTCCGGATCGAGCCACACGCGAAGGCCATACTTCACCCCGCCGTAAAGGTCGATTTTGGAGACACCATCCACGGTAAATAGCTGAGGCTTGACCACGCGATCGAGGTAGTCAGTGATCTGACTGGAGTCGAGTTCGGGTGAGGTAAAGCCAATATACATGACAGCGGTGGTGGAACCGGTCGACATGGATACCGATGGATCTTCCGCCTCGGCAGGAAGCTGAGCACGCACCGAGTTTACCTTGGCAAGAATATCGGCCAAGGCGGCGTTAGGGTCGGTATTGAGCTTCATGTTGACCGTAATGGTCGAGGAGCCAAGAACCGACTCTGAGGTCATAAAATCAATATTATCAGCTTGGGCCACGGCTTGTTCGAGTGGCGTCGTGATGAAGCCCTGAATCAAGTCGGCACTGGCGCCATAATAGCTGGTTGTGATGGTGACCACGGTATTGGTCATCTCCGGGTATTCCCTGACTTGCATCTTAAATAAAGATTGCAGGCCGAGCAGCGCAATCAGAATACTGATTGACGCGGCTAGCACGGGGCGCCGGATAAAAATATCAGTAAAGCGCATCACATCCTCGTCTTACAATTGAGGTAATTGTTCTGGTGGTGTGAGAGCGTCGTTTTCGACGATTTTCACTTTGGAGCCATTGCTTAACCGCACTTGGCCGGAGGTAACGACCTGATCGCCAGGTTGCAGACCTTCGATAACACGCACTTGATGGCCACGACGTTCACCGACCTTGAGTACTTGCTGATAAGCGCGTTTTTCTCCCTCCTCTTCGCGGATGACGTAGACGCTTTCTCCGTACAAATTGAAGTTAATCGCGGTTTGATCAATCACGATTTGCTCTTCAATGGTCGGTAAGACGATATCGGCGCGGGCAAACATCCCTGAGCGCAACTGGCCGTCGTTGTTGGGGATATTGGCTTCCACTTTAATCAGGCCGCTCTGGCTGTTGACTGCAGGCTCAATGGCACTGATAGAGCCGATAAATTCCTTTTCAGGATACGCGTCGACAGTAATGCGTAACGGCTGGCTTAAACGGATTTTGGAAATATCCGTTTGTGGCACGGTAAAGCGCAGCTTCATCACCGAGGTATCCTCGAGGCGAGTAATTTCCGTACCGGGTTGTAAGTATTCACCTAAGAAAACATCACGCAAACCAATCACACCATCGAAGGGAGCTTGGATATTACGACGGGCAATGGTGGCTTTCAGCGCATTGATGTCAGCTTGTAGCGAGCGATAATTGGCCTCGGCTTCATCCAGCGCTTCTTTAGAGATAGAGCCTTTAGCAAACAGGCCTTGGTAGCGTTTAAACTTGGCTTCCGCCGCCGGTAGACGCGCTTGGGTGCTGGCTAAATTGGCTTTTTCAACACTCGAGTCGAGCTCGACCAGGTTTTGTCCACGCTCAACGGTTTGGCCAGACTCAAAATTAATCACATCGACGACACCGGCAATTTGGGTGGTTAAGGTGATCCCTTGGTTAGGCTCAATAAACCCAATGGCGTCAAGCGTTGGTGTCCAAGGCTCAGCCTCAACCGTCACCGCGGTGACTGGGTGGGTGGGCTCTGGCATGTTTGCCATATACTCTGCAACTTTTTGCTGCTTGAACAGGTTAAAGCCAATCACACTGCCAAACAGCAGCAGCGCGAGGATAACCATAAAGAAAAACCATTTTTTCATCGAAGTAAGCTCCGAACGTCGTTAGTGAAGAGAAATTGCATCCCAGCAAGCGTGGATCGCATCTGCGATAGCATGACTGTCCAGGGTTATAACACCCCGAACCTGTTTGCGAGCTAAACAAAAAGCGGGTTCGAGTCCCAAGGTGATTAACACCTCATCATCGAGGGGCTTGAGCACGCCTTGTTGCTTACCTTCTTGAAAGACCAGATAAAGATCGGAGAAGGCTTCTCGCTCTTGCTGAGTATGAGACTGATCATCGCGTGGCAGGGCATCAAACTGGTCACGAGACAATAAAAGATGATCGCGTTGTAGCATCATGGTCCACGTATTGCGCCACAAGCGTTCAAACTGACGTTTGAGTGTCGGTTCATCCTTGACCCCTTGCTGGATATGGGTTGCACATTGCATCATCAGGTGCGAAGACAGTTGGCGAAGCAAGTCATCCTTATCTTTGAAATAGCGATAAATGGTCCCTGTTGCGACCTGTGCTTGTATCGCCACTTGTTGCATTGAGACTTTGTCGAGCCCAACCGTCGCGATTAATTGCTCGGTCGCGGCAAAGATTTGTGTACGTTTGTCCATGAATAATGCACCAAGCAATGAATGAACGTTCATTCATTTTAGAGCGTTTTTCGCGCAAATGACAAGCATAAAGTGTAGCAAGCAAAATGCACTCTGCTGCGGTGAGATAGACATCAGTCGGATTCGCTCTACAATGCTCATTCAGCCACTGATGAGGTGTTGTCACCATGAAACTTAACCCCGCGCAATCCGATGCCGTCCGACATATCTCTGGACCTTGCCTAGTTTTGGCCGGAGCAGGATCGGGCAAAACACGGGTGATTACGCACAAAATCGCCTATTTGGTTCAGCAGTGCGGCTATAAAGCACGTCATATCGCCGCGGTCACCTTTACCAACAAAGCGGCACGCGAGATGAAAGAGCGGGTAGCACAAGGTTTAGGCAAGCAAGAGTCGCGTGGTTTGATGGTGTCGACCTTTCATACCTTGGGCCTCAATATCATTCGTCGCGAGTACAAAACCTTGGGGCTCAAGACGGGCTTTTCGCTATTTGACGATCAAGACCAATTAGCTTTGTTAAAAGCCCTGACCGAACAAGAGTTGGACAACGACAAAGATTTGCTACGGCAGTTGGTGCATACCATTTCCAATTGGAAAAATGCCATGTTGGGGCCGGATGAAGCACTGGTTCAGGCGCAAGGCGAGCGTGATCAACTGTTTGCCGCCTGCTATGCGCGCTACCAAAAACAAATGCGTGCGTATAATGCGCTGGATTTTGATGATCTCATTTTGATGCCAGTCGCGCTGCTTAGCCAAAACCAAGCCGTACGTGAGCGCTGGCAAGCGCGCATTCGTTATTTATTGGTCGATGAATATCAAGATACCAATACCAGTCAATATCAGTTAGTGAAGCTGCTAGTGGGTGAGCGTGCACGCTTTACCGTGGTCGGGGATGACGATCAGTCGATTTACTCGTGGCGAGGGGCTCAGCCGAAAAACCTGGTGTATCTGCAGCAAGACTTTCCGCGTTTGCATGTGGTGAAACTGGAGCAAAACTACCGCTCAACCAGTCGCATTCTGCGCGCCGCGAATATCTTGATTGCCAATAACCCTCATGTATTCGAAAAGACCTTATTTTCTGCTTTGCCTGATGGCGACATGCTCAAAGTACTGACCGCGAACAATGAAGAACATGAGGCGGAGCGCGTGGTCGGCGAGCTGATAGGTCATCGTTTTTTGGGGCGCACCCAATACAAAGACTACGCCATCCTTTATCGCGGAAACCACCAATCACGCTTGATCGAAAAAGCGCTGATGCAAAACCGCATTCCTTACAAGATCTCCGGTGGCACCTCGTTTTTCTCACGTGCAGAAATCAAGGACATCATGGCCTATCTGCGCCTGCTCACTAACCCCGATGACGACAACGCGTTCTTGCGGGTGGTTAACACACCACGACGTGAAATTGGCCCAGTGACGCTAGAAAAGCTCGGTAGTTATGCCAACCAGCGGGGAAAGAGCTTGTTTGCGGCAAGCTTTGAACTCGGGCTCAGCCAACATTTATCAGGACGTGGTTTGGCGTCGCTACAAGCGTTTACCCGCTGGGTGGTGGAATTATCCGATCAAGCCGAGCGAGGCGATACCGTGGCGGCAGTGAGGGCGCTTTTGCGTGACATTCACTACGAAGAGTGGCTGTACGAAAGCTCTTCAAGCCCCAAAGTCGCAGAAATGCGGATGAAAAACGTCTCACAGCTTTACAGTTGGATTGTCGCCGACTTAGAAGGTGACAACCCCGATCAGGTGGAACGAACGCTAAGAGAAGTGGTTCAGCGCCTTACCCTACGTGACATGATGGAGCGGGGCGAAGACGATGATGACGCAGACCAAGTCCAGTTGATGACCTTGCATGCCTCCAAAGGGCTCGAATTTCCTTATGTCTACCTGATTGGCATGGAAGAAGGCTTATTGCCGCATCAGTCGAGCATTGATGAAGACAATATCGATGAAGAACGGCGTTTGGCTTATGTCGGACTGACTCGCGCGCAAAAGGCGTTGACCTTTGTAGTGTGTCGAGAGCGGCGTCAATTTGGTGAAGTGATTAAACCTCAGCAAAGCCGCTTCCTGGAGGAGCTTCCTTTTGACGATGTGGAGTGGGAGTCGCAAAGAAAGCCTGTTTCACAAGAAGAGCGGATGGAGAAAGGGCAAGCCGCGATCGCCAACCTAAAAGCCATGCTGGATAAAAACAAATAACGCCGCAAAGGCGGCGTTATTGTCACGTTGGCAATGCGCGGCGGTATTAAAGTGCGTCGAGCATATGCTCGATGGCTGCCACTATTTCATCATCCGAACAATCCATACAGGTCCCTTTAGCCGGCATGCCATTAAAGCCGTTGATGGCATGTTTGGTGAGGGTCTCCATGCCTTTATCGACACGTGGGCCCCATGCAGCAGCATCGCCCATTTTCGGAGCACCCGCCGCCCCTGTGCCATGACAGGCGGTGCAGTAGGTATTGTAGACCTGCTCGCCGCTGCGTGGGCCACTCGGCTCTGCGGCGGCGGTTTGCGTTGGCGCTTCGCCGTCAATATACACATCACCAACCGGGGCAATGCGTTCGGCGATGGCGGCTTTTTCTTGCTCAGACACTTCTAGCGCTTGCGCAGCAGAAGCAAATAACAGGGCCGCCACAGTGGCAACCATAATTTGACCTAGACTTTTTCCCTTTGCGCTCACAATGACACTCCCACATTACTGGTGGCTTAACGCCTTTTTTATCTTATTTGCCGCCAACCTAAGGGGGTGAATCAATCAAGGGTGATTCGGTTGCGGCCTGTCAGTCTCGTCTTAACGGATTTGCCAACGTTGCTGGGTTAACTCCGTGTAAAGATTAGGTGATTATAGCGCTTTAGATTGTTACGTTAAACCGTTATAGTAGAGACCTTACTGACGTTTTCTACGCAATTTGTTGAAAAAGAGACCAGTCAGTAAAAAAATTAAAAAAAGTGCTAGACGGCTGGTGGTGATATCCGTAATATTCGTCACCGCCAACGGGGCAAGCGCCCGTAGCTCAGTTGGATAGAGTGTTGGCCTCCGAAGCCAAAGGTCACAGGTTCAAATCCTGTCGGGCGCGCCATTCCGGGGATAAAGGAAATTGGCAAAAAATCAGTGGTGGCTGTAGCTCAGTTGGTAGAGCCCTGGATTGTGATTCCAGTTGTCGCGGGTTCAAGTCCCGTCAGCCACCCCATTATTTTCGCTAACAGCGAATATGTCGGTGAATAGCGCAGTTTGGTAGCGCATCTGGTTTGGGAC
>NZ_PXUD01000083.1:0-3124 GCF_003390965.1 Salinivibrio sp. HTSP | reverse complement strand
TGCCAAATTTGACCTCCGTGTCGGAGGCGCGCCAGTTACACCGAGGGACGAGGCTCACATCGTGTTGGCGCTTGTCCGACTTTGTCCATCTAGAAGGACAGGCACTTTTGGTTAGTCTAGTTAGAGCTACTCCATTAACATCCAGCAGAGCGGTTCTTGGTAATTAAAGGAGGTAAATCATGGCTGAGCATGACACAGAAAAGACCATTCCCGAGCGTGACCAGCGGCGGTTTGCGGTGTCGGCTAACCGGAGCAAAGCGAGTCATCGTATTCGCTACGTGGAGTCGGGTGGCGCCTCGGTGGATAATGATGAGTGCACATTTTGCCAAGCGGTGCCGGTGTTGAATGAACCGCTGGAGAAGAACGAGAAGTGAGACGCTTCGCTTCTAGAAACGAGAGACTAGATAGAGCAGATCGCGCTCGCATTGAGGTTCTTGCGTTTTCTGTACTCTGTATTGCGTTATCGATATTCGGGTATAGGAATACAATTCGCTTCGCTTACAGTATAAGTGAAAGCAGCCTCGTGCTCGCATCGGCGCTCTTGCTCTTTCTGTATTCCGTATTCTAGTTTCTAGTTTCTAGTTTCTAGTTTCTAGTTTCTAGTTTCTAGCCTCTATCTCGCCTGATATTCTCGGGACAGTCACCTCACTTTTCCTGCAGCACGCAAAACTGTACTACTAACACAGGCTGTGTGATTTATCTCTCCCTTTACTAATGATTCCAATATCAATAGTCGATCCCTCTCACATCTGTGATGTTTACAGATGGTGAAATTTTTCTTTCATCTGCATTATTCACGTTATCGAAACGTTTCGATGGCGTTTTTTCCTGAGGGAAAACGCTGATCATAAGAAAACGTGCCAGCGCACAGTGAGCGCTGATTAAGTCCATCGTGAGTGAGAAGGTGATGAATGAATAAGCATGGTTTGCTCCATCCAGAGCTTGCACGGCTCGTAACCCAAATTGGACACACCGATGAATTGACGGTGTGTGATGCGGGGTTGCCGATCCCCAACTCGGTGTCGCGTATTGATTTGGCGCTAACCCAAGGGGTGCCGAGCTTTATGCAGACGGTCGAGGCGGTGTTAGCTCACACCTGCATTGAATCGGTGGTGATTGCAGAAGAGCTTGCTGCAGTTAGCCCAGCGCTGCACCAAGCCTTGCTTGCGCGACTAGAGCAAGAGAGTGCTGCGCGTCAGCAGCCGATCACTGTGACCACGATCAGCCACGAGGCCTTTAAAGCACGCACTGTGCAGAGCAAAGCGGTGGTACGCACCGGCGAGTGCACGCCTTATGCCAATGTGATTTTTCAAGCCGGTGTCACCTTTTAGGTGGGCCTAAGCGAGTAACCACAATGACGCAACCTATCTTACAACTCAACCAAGTCGTAAAAACCTTTCCCGGGGTGCGCGCCCTCGATGAGGCGAGCTTAAATGTCTATCCCGGCGAGGTAATGGCGCTACTCGGCGAGAATGGTGCGGGCAAGTCCACCTTGATGAAGGTCCTCACCGGGATTTATCACGCCGACAGTGGTGACGTGAACTATCAAGGCGAGCCGGTCTCGTTTAAAGGACCGCGTGATTCGCAGCAAGCGGGGATCAGTATTATTCACCAAGAGCTTAATTTGATCCCAGAGCTGACCATTGCAGAGAACATCTTCTTAGGCCGCGAGTTTACTAACCGGTTTGGCAAGATTGACTGGACCAAGATGGCGGAAGAAGCCGATAAGCTGTTGGCGCGTTTAAATGTGAAAGCACGTGGCACCACGCCACTTGGCAGCCTGAGCTTGGGCGAGCAGCAAATGGTGGAAATTGCCAAAGCGCTGTCGTTTGAGTCGCAGGTGATCATTATGGATGAGCCGACCGATGCTTTGACCGACACCGAAACCGCCTCGCTGTTTGCGGTGATCAACGAGCTGCGAGCGCAAGGCTGCGGCATAGTTTATATCTCTCACCGTTTAAAAGAAATTTTTGAGATTTGCGATCGGATCACCGTATTACGTGACGGCAAGTTTATTGGTGAGTGTCCCGTGAGTGATACCGATGAAGACGGCCTGATTGAAATGATGGTGGGCCGCAAACTCGCTGAACAATACCCACGAAGTGATGTCACCTCTGATGGAATAAGCCTTGAGGTGGAAAATGTCAGCGGCCACGGGGTGGAAGCGGTGAGTTTTCAGCTGCACCGTAGTGAAATTCTGGGTGTATCGGGCCTGATGGGCGCCGGGCGTACGGAGTTAATGAAAATTATCTATGGTGCCATGTCGCGTGATGCCGGCGTGATTCGGCTTGATGGCAAGGTGATTAACCCAGTGAGTCCGCAAGATGCGCTGGCCAACGGCATTGCTTACATCTCTGAAGACCGCAAAGGCGAGGGCTTGGTGCTGGGGTTATCGGTGAAAGACAACATGTCACTCAGTGCACTCGATAAGCTCACCCATTGGGGCAAAATTCAGCCGCGCGATGAAGTGATGGCGGTGGATGATTTTATTCGTCTTTTTAATATTAAAACCCCACATCGTGACCAAATTATTGGCAACTTGTCGGGTGGTAACCAGCAAAAAGTGGCGATCGCCAAAGGGCTGATGACCAAGCCGAAAGTGCTGATTTTGGATGAGCCGACGCGTGGTGTCGATGTCGGCGCTAAAAAAGAAATTTACCAGTTAATTAATCAATTTAAAGCCGAGGGCATGAGCATCATCTTGGTGTCGTCAGAAATGCCCGAAGTGCTTGGCATGAGTGATCGCATCTTAGTGATGCACGAAGGCCGCGTGTGCGGTGAATTTGATGCCAAGGACGCTAACCAAGAAACTCTGCTTGCCTGTGCGGTAGGCAAAGATGCCAATGAGGATGCAGCATGAGCTCAAATGCAGTCAATAAGTCCCAGCCGTCAGAGGATGGACGTAAACCCCTGTTCAGTAAAGCGTGGTTGATTGAGCAAAAATCACTCATTGCCCTGTTGGTGCTGATCGTGGTGATGTCATTTTTAAACAGCAACTTTTTCATGGTCGACAACCTGCTTAACATCCTGCGTCAAACCTCGGTGAACGCGATTATCGCCGTAGGGATGACATTGGTGATTTTAACCGCGGGTATCGACTTGAGTGTTGGCTCGGTGTTGGCGC
>NZ_PXUD01000082.1:0-4125 GCF_003390965.1 Salinivibrio sp. HTSP | reverse complement strand
ATGGCGTGTTAGGTGCCGACAACTGATCGGCGGTAGCATGGCTAAATACTTGGATGCTTAACCCGCTTATCGGCTAGACACAGCCAAAAGCGTGCGCGTCTATCCGTCACAGACTCACACTATCCCTGAATGGATGACTAAAAGAGTCTATAAGTCATGCGTTTACAGACTCACGCTTGGGGATAGTGTGAATACCAGAATAGAGATAGGCGGCAAGCACACTTTCGCGGAAGAGCAGTATCCATTAGAGGTGATAACTCTATTGGTAACAGCTAGTTAGGTAGAAAAGAGTGCGGATAACGGTTTTGGGAAATCGCGCATGCGCACTAATACAATGTTATGCCACAAATTGACGGTGAAGAAGTATGAATAAAGTAGAACGGTTCGAAGGCGAGGCGCCAAAGCTTAAAGGTGATGGTTCAATTCGTTACCACCTGTGGACGGACGATCAAGGAGCTCTATTCGTTCAGCTATCTGCAAATGAGGTAGACACCGCAAGCCCAGGAACATTGGACCAATATTTGTTCCCCGTCGCCGAATACATTGATAGGCGATGTGAGGAGAGTCAGTTGAACGTGACGCAAGGTCTGCGTGTCGAGACTGAAAGCCTCGAGAGGGTAGAGAACAATAACACCAGTGCTTTTCTCAAAGCGGTGCTCAGGCATCTGTTCCCCTGCTCAATGAAAGCATAACCAGCAGCGTCAGTCGGACCGTTTTGTTCCGCTGCGCTCCACAAATCGGCCGCTGCGCAAAGCGTTAGCGCGATGGAGAGAAATGATATGGATCAACCTGAGAATCTTAATAAAGAAGAGGGCGTTTTACAGAACTCTCGTGCTGATTATGTCGCTTCTGCTGCAAAGTCTGCACTTGGTATGGTTCCTTTCGCCGGGTCATTACTTGCGGAAATTGCTGGAAATGTAATACCAAATCAGCGAATAGATAGAATTGTAAAATATGCGGAAGCTCTCGAAAGCAGATTATCGAAAATCGAGCAGGACGTTGTTAAACAAAACATGTTTGATGAGAACTTTACAGATTTGGTTGAGGAAAGCTTGCGGCAAGCTGCGAGATCGCTAACAGATGAGAGGCGAGATTACATATCATCGCTTGTTTCCAATAGTATCTCTTCTGATGATATAGAGCACTATGAGTCCAAGCATTTACTTCGTATTCTTGGCGAGCTGAATGATATTGAAATTATTTGGCTGAGATTTTATTTAAATCCCGTCATGGGCGGTGATACGGAGTTTCGTGAGAGACATGATCACATACTTAATCCAGTCGCAGCACACCTTGGATCATCTCAGCCAGAACTCGACAAATCTACACTGCAGAATAGCTATAAGGAGCATCTTGCATCCCTTGGTTTACTAGAAAAAGACATTGATATGGATACGTCGAGTCGAGGGGTTAAGCTGAAAACTAAGGGCTACAAAATTACCTCGCTTGGCAGGCTATTACTTCGAGAGGTTGGGTTTAGTGATGAACGACTGCGCTAACAATCGGCTGCACAGCGACCGATTTTCCGCCGCCTCGCGGCTCTAAACCGGCGAGTGAGCCGGGCGTTAGCCTCACTATGGAGAGTTCATGGGAATTCTAGAAAAAGTCGATAGTTTGATAGATAAAGGTAATGGAGTGCTGGCGTCACATCGATCTCCTCCTTCTGGCGTTATTGGCTTTCCAACTTGTGACTCTGGTCTGTTTGCCACATGGAAAACACAATCACTTGCTTTTCTAGAGAAACAGTTTTCTTCTACAAGCCCATATTATTTAGAGTTTCAAGATAAAGTTAAAAAGGCTTACACCGGATCAATTCGAACAGGAATAGGTGTCCTAGAAGCGGTTAAAGAAGAAATAGATTCTGGTGAAATTAGCACAGTTCCAGATACAAAGAATCCTATTCAAATTATTGAAAATCTGTGTGACCGGTTTCACTTGATAGCTAGGCAGTTACGTGAGCGATATAACGAAAGAGAAACAATTGATATTCAAGATGAATATGATGTTCAAGACTTATTTCATGCTTTGCTTCATCTTGAATTTGAAGATGTTCGTGCTGAAGAATGGGTTCCAAGTAATGCTGGAAAGTCAACGCGAGTGGATTTTCTTCTTAAACCCGAACGGATCGTTGTAGAAATCAAAAAAACTCGCAAAGGGCTTGGTGCCAAAGAAGTTGGTAGCCAGCTAATCGAGGATATTCATAGGTATAGCTCTCATCCGGATTGTGATGCTCTAGTTTGTTTTGTTTATGACCCAGATGGGCGTGTAGCAAATCCGCGTGGGTTAGAATCTGACTTAAATAAAGATACCGATGAGCTTGTGGTTCAAACATATATACGGCCGTAAGGCTAACAAGCGCAGGCACAGGAAAAAATTTTCCACTGCGCTCCAAATTTTCCCGTGCTGCGGGCGTTAAGTTTAAAAGGTCATTTCGTTGAAATTATCGGACATAAAAGAAATCCTGAGTTTGGATTGGACTGCCAATAAAGCGATTGGAGCAATTTTCGTGCTAGTCGCGAGTATGCTTTCGGTGTCTCTACCTGTCGCTATTGAACTGCCAATACTAGCCAAGCTTATGATTTTATTGGTTTTCTATAGCGCCGTGCATTTTGTATTAGCAAAAGTTTTGCTAATCATGTGTCGTTGCATATTACGTGTTTCTAAAAATTGTCATCGTATTTTTTCATCGATTAAAGCTGTTGAATGTCTTTCCGACGACGAAGCAATTATTCTTAATAAATGTATTGAAGAGAATGGCGTTTATCGAAATCATCACGAGATTAAAAAAATAATATCAAAAGGTGTGGGGGTCAAAAAACATGATGTTAATTCAAAGGTTTTACTTCTGAATTGGCTTGTTACTGCTTTCGTTAAGTTAAAATTTAAAAAGTTAAAAAACAAACAAAAATCAGTTCTAGTACAAAATTTCAACGGAAATATTGCTAAGTATCTTGCAGTGTTTTTCAATCGGGATGTTGAATCATTAATGAATCAACATGGTCTGGTGCCATACGAGGTAACAGAGTATTACGAAGACTTATCTCGTTACGGGCTTATTACGATTACTAAAAACAAGTCATCTAGCGTTTATGCATTAGATACAAATTTATCAAAACAACTTTCCGCAAAATATTTCGAAGCAGTAAAAGATGTTGGCCCTATTGAACTGAAGGATGCTGAAGTTCAGGCTCATATTTATACAACAGGTGGTGGTCTCGCATCGGGCAATAGAACTTAACAAGCGCCTTAAACATTGCGGCCTGTGGCCGCTGGACTCGCAACAAGTTGCTCGCCGTTTAGGCGTGCGTTAATGAGTTTCGAACGATTTTATAATAGAGATGTAAATGAAAGCGCTAGACAAGTGGGCTGAGCGTATATATTCCGAGAACGATTTTGGTCGAGGAGTTGCTACATCAGTTTCCGGTACAATTGGCTTATCAACATATCTGTTCTTTAATGATTGGGTTATTGCATTGTTTGGCGTAATGATTTCTTTCCCGGTCATACGAATTGCAGCGTCTAATTTATACAAATGGAGTCAAGACCGAGCGAAGAAAAAGTCAATTGAGCAAGCGCTAGAGTGTACGTTTAACGGACTCACTGAGCATGAAAAACTGGTGGTTGCCGCATTTGTAGAAGCAGGGGGAACAGCCCTTACATTTTCGCAAATAAATCGGCTTGATCTATCTAGTTCTGCCATCGAATCATTAGTTCAAAAAGAACTACTTTGGACCTCGGTTATGTCTGACGGTATGAGCGAAAGTTTCGTACTAGATATGGCGTTGTTTGAAAAAGCGTTAAGTGAAAATGAGCCCGCTCACTAACAAAAGAGTATGTCGTTAATCGTTAAATTTTGGCGAGGTTTTCATCCCACATCACGTCGTATCTAAGCATTGAATTTAAGATCTCCACCATATTACGTACATAGGAAATAATGGCGACTTTTTTAATTTTAGGCGGCGCATAAAATGTGGAAATAGAATAAAAATCTTTCAGCGATAGAGAGGAATTTATTTGAAATGACTTTTCCATAGTCATCTTCCGCGTGAAGAGAAAAGTGGTGATTGGCGAGAACAACACCACAAAAGAATTGAGTAGACATGGTTACCTCCGGTATTAAAGGCC
>NZ_PXUD01000081.1:0-2606 GCF_003390965.1 Salinivibrio sp. HTSP | reverse complement strand
CCGTGCTGGGGCTTGTGTCACCTACGCTGCCTATGCGGCAGTGAACACCAGTTTTTTATTATGGCCAGCGATGTGATGTTTCTAAGCTGCCTATGCGGCAGTGAACACCCTTTTCTCTTCGTGCCGCCAGTGCCTCACTTTCTAAGCTGCCTATGCGGCAGTGAACTCGCGCTGGGCTTTACTCATCGTCACGCCACTTTTCTAAGCTGCCTATGCGGCAGTGAACCTACACAGGTCGCCACTCCTGCTGCAAGTCGGTTTCTAAGCTGCCTATGCGGCAGTGAACCATAGATCGGAGCGAGAAAGTCAAACGTTTGATTTCTAAGCTGCCTATGCGGCAGTGAACACAAAGAACTGGCGGTGCGGACTTGGCAAATATTTCTAAGCTGCCTATGCGGCAGTGAACTGGGACCTACGTAGGCAATTGCGATTTTCATTTTTCTAAGCTGCCTATGCGGCAGTGAACTTTAAAAAATGAATAATTATCATAATATTTATTTTCTAAGCTGCCTATGCGGCAGTGAACCAAAATCCGTGCCCGTCTAGACAAGTTATGTTTTTCTAAGCTGCCTATGCGGCAGTGAACTCTTCGCTGGCGCTCACGAGCCACAATTTACTGTTTCTAAGCTGCCTATGCGGCAGTGAACTATTGGGCGGTATGATTAAGCCAACTGATGAAGTTTCTAAGCTGCCTATGCGGCAGTGAACATAGAATAACTTAATAATCGTCAGTGACAACAGGCCGTTAGGATAAAAATCGTCTTTTACCCTTGTTAAAAATCGCTTTCCGTAACGCTTTGTATTTATTAATTATTTTTAAATAGCCAAAAAATAAGGATAAAAAGATGCCGGCTTAGTTCTCCGTTGGGTTACGAATCGATGGTGAAGTCCTTGTGCAGGGCTTTCCAATGATTACGTAGCATCGCTTTGTGCTCCGTTAACATCGGTAATTGCGCAAGTTGATTTGGCCAGATATCTCTCGCCAAGTTGATCGTATCCAACAGATGCGGTTTGATCATTTGCCACGGCACACCTGCATCTTGCGACCAACGTTCGAAGTGGCTCAAACTAATGTCATACCAACGCTTACTTTTCGCCATTTTCAACGCAATGTTGTCATATTCAATATAAGGCTGCGTAAAGACCACATCATAAAGCGGTGCTAAACGCGGCAACATGCGGTCGGGGTAACAGAGCGTCCAGTTTTTTAAGTGCGCATCGCCATTTCCGAGCAAGATATTAATCAGCAGCCTGCGTGCCATTTGCTGTATGTCTTCTCGTCCATTAGCACTCTCACGATATAACACTTTCCCCAACTGCTCATAATTCACTTTTTGATATTTATCTGAAGGATATAAGCCAAACACCTGAGCAAAATCCTCCGCATGTATTCGGCCATCCGACCCGCGATCAAAGCGTTGTATGCCATACGCAAAGGGCTCGTTGGGTAGCTGAATATTAGGTAAACCCTCTAACTCAGCCACATTGATCAAACGTATTTCAGGAACCACGGCGCCGGCTTGTGCAGCGAGCGTCATACACGTGAACTCGTTGAGAGGCACACCTTTATGCACGGTTGAGGGTGTTTTTATGATCCATGAGTCTTCATTGGCGTCGTGATCAATATGGTATCGACCATCGCGGTGCGATGAAGAAAACTTCATCTGCACGCCGGCTAATGAAAATTTGCTATCAGCATGTTTAACATCAATCTGCTGCGGTGCGGTTGAGAGCCTTTGCGCCAATGCCCAACGCGGTAATTCCCCCGCTTTAATCGGCTTCGCCACAATGGCACCGGGCAGGTTTTTCCCCATATATGCGAGTATCGCGAACTCATTGTTGGTATGACACTGTAACGCCTGTGAGACGACGTCTCTCAATGCGCCTTCTGGGAGCAAATTGGAGAGCACTGGCGGCAGTTTATCCGTGCGAATTTGTGGTGTGTGTAAGTATTGCGGATCGCGACGTTGCCTTAACGAAAAAGTCAAACGCTCATGCTGAGAGGTGGCGATAAACGCCGGATTGAACGTGAGAATATTCTTCCCGCCCGCGTAGTGCGTAACAACAGCTACATCAACGCCATGCAGTTGAATGTTCAGCCCCTCAACGTCTTCACTGGTTTTGGTCATCACTATGCTCCGTCCCTAACCAAAAGTCGAGATCGTCGTTATCATCATCTTTATAACGATCGAGGTTTACCGACTCATCAACCATCTGAGATGCTTTGGGCTCGAGCGTTAATGTCAGGTCGAGCCCTTCAAGCACGCGCAGCAAAGTCGATAACCGAACATCACTCCCCGCCTCTACTCGCTGATACTGCTGTTGTTTCATGCCAATACGCATGTACATGTCAGACTGCTCTAGCCCGAGTGATTTGCGACGGGCTTGCAATGCGCGCGCTATATCTTTTAGTGACACCATGACACCCTCAAACAACTTTAATGTTGTATTACAGCTTATATACAACATTTTAGTTGTCATTTAAGGAATTACAACATATTCATTGTTTAATAAGTCACAATATCAAGACTAGCATGGTGCATTTACATCAGTTGTTATGAGCGCCAACTCGATCGTGCAAACTTGGTATGACTTTCGCGGCGCGC
>NZ_PXUD01000080.1:0-4054 GCF_003390965.1 Salinivibrio sp. HTSP | reverse complement strand
TACGAAGCGGTTTATTCCTAAATTAGGTGCGGAAACTCGGATTAAAAGAATTGGAAATCATTTTCTCCCAAGAAGAAGTCTGCCTCACTGAATTAACGCCGTTATCGGAAAAGCTGGAATCTCTTGTCGGGAAACTGGAAACAGATACTGACGGGAATCCATCTGAAAACGTTCAGAACAAGTTACTTGAGTCTAAAAAGAAAATGGAAAACCTCATGAATGAGAACATTGGGAAGCTCAACTCCAACTGCTAAAATCAGTCCGAGCCTGACGCCAAAACGTGAAACAGGGCCGCCAGGCTTTTATACAGCCGGCAGGCTACCTACTTCTGCGCACACATCTCACCTGAAAAGCTACGCTCTCTTTATGCAAATTATTTCCCATCCCGGGGTTCGCAGCTGAAACCACCCTGGACATATTTGGTGTCGGTGTAAATCGGGTGGAACTCCAGTAAACGCCCCTATTTCATGTACAAGCTGGTCGATAAAAACCCGATACAGATGTTCCATCTGCGTTTTGGTTGGCAATTCCCAATTATCGTAACCCGCCAATTCAAGGTGCTCACAGTACTCGCGAGCACTCAGACCGGAACCTGACGTATCACCCGCCTGAGCATCACCGGTTAACGCTCTTTTATGCGTAACCACATCTACATTATCTTGCCAGACCAATCTGGTGGTGTAATCTGGAAAAACACCGTCATGAGAGTTTTCCTCTAGCCAGGCTTTATCTTCTGCTGTTGGCTGCGGAGTAGGCGCCTCAAAAAAAGCAGATGCTGGTTGGCTGAAAACAACGGAAGACACAATAATTATTCCCGACACAGATCTCGATATCTGCTTTCGCATAGCCACTCTCCCAATGCAGATTGTTTACACTTCAAAACAGAGAAAAATCACTCTATTAACGACAAAATTCTATATCAGTCGACCAATTCTTAACAGCAATTTATGCTTTTCCTCGACGGCTTGCCAGACATCTGGCTCCGTTACGTAACGGTCTTCGACCAGTATGGCTGTTAACGTCAACCGACGCTGGCGTTAACGTTCGTCCGGAATACACGTTCATGATGGCCCGGAGTCCATGAACAGAAACGCCTCAATGCCTTGGGGAATTTGTGACATGTCAATAATGCCCGCATCAAAAACAGTCAGTTCCCAGCGCTCTTCCCTGTCAAGGTAATACACATACCCAATCGCTAAATCCCAATTTTCCCGGCGATGATATAAGCGTGACCTGTCCATCGCTGGCTCAACTCACCAAATACATCTGCAACGTCCACTGGCTTTGAGTAAAAGCGATACCCTGAGGGGTGCTCTCCTCGTCCGTTGGGTGTCATCCAGTCAAGGTATTCCTGAGGAATCCATGGAAACTGCCGCTGAATTCCCACAACCTCATCATCCGTTAAGGGCTGCTTCAGGGAGCTTGGTGGATAATACTCTGCGTCTTCTTGACTTATTATATCGTTGATCCCCAATTAATGGGTTTCAGGCCATGATGGCAGAACGCCCTCAGCAATGAACAAATCGGTCAATCGTGGGTTCAACCAACAACCGTAGCACCGCTCATTTATCGTGCTCCGGAACACTCACCCCCAGAACACCTCCTCTGCGTCACAATAGCATTGAAATTTTACATATTTTAACAAAGTTACATTGCAACTGTGCTAGTCTTAACCATTTATAACGGAACTCAAACTTATGGATAAACGTTATGCAAGACAAACAGTACCGGGCCTTTCTCGACTTACCTCGCAATAGCCTCAAGTCGCTTTCCTTATCGCTTTTATTATCGACCGGGTTGGCAGTACTTCCGGTGGTGGTGGCCGCGCAGGAAAGTTCTGCAACCGATGTTGGCGCACAAACGCTGATTCCGCCTGGGGCACCTACCGATACGGACGCAATCGTTAGCGGCGATGGTTCGGTCGCAGTTATTTACGCAAGACAAAACGGCTCCTACATTTATAAAAATGGTCAGTATTCAGCGGTAACTGTGCCGAGGGGTTATGATGACGCGCTCGTGTACGACGTTAACCAAGACGGTTCAGCCTGGCTCGGAGCGTTAGTGAGCGTCGATTCTGACGGCTATCCCTCTAGAGAGTACGTTGTTTGGAATGACAATGTCGCCACTTTCCTGCCGGAAGGACTCAGGCCAGAGGCTATCAGCGATGATGGCGGCATTGTAGCTGGCATAGATACAGGGGCTGGTAACTTTGAGGGCATTCTGTGGAGCCAGAGTGAGGGCACGATTGCCAAGTTCACCTCTCCAAAGAACATTTTTGGTGTGGAAGACCTGAGCGGCAATGGCAAAACCGTGGTCGGCTCACATAGCACGGATGGGTCAAACCTTAAATTTAGCTACGAGGCGTACCGGTGGAGCGAGGAAGGCGGTTTTCAGAGCCTTGGAACCAGCCCGGGATTTGAGGATAGCCGAGCGAAAGCAGTCAATCGTGATGGTAATGTGGTTGTAGGCTATGAGTGGGATCAGGAAATGGGCAGCATCCGCGTTGCATCACGCTGGAGCGAGCCCAAGGGCATGGTTAGCTTGGGAACGCTGGACGGACATACCCGAAGTATGGCCTTCGATGTGAATGCCGATGGTTCGGTGGTTGTCGGCTCGTCATCGAATAAAGAGAGCGGCCAAGGTTTCCGCTGGACAGAACCAACAGGGATGATTTCAATTGACCAGTGGCTGAGCGATGCAGGCGTTGAATTGTTAGATGAATTCACATACCCAACGACGATGACACAAGCTTACTCGGTCTCAGATGACGGCGAAGTGGTTGCAGGGTACACAATCAGTAAATCTGGAGATGAAGTAGCCGTACTGGCTCGTGTTTCCGATATCGGGTCAGGCATTATCAATCAGGAAACCTTTAATGCATCGGTCCGAGAAACCGGCGCGAACGCAATACGCGCAGGCGCCGGCATCGCGGAGATGACTCTCTTCGGTGCTCACCATAGAACATTGCTTGATAGCGGCCTCGCTCACAAAACGGATAAAAATACCTGCCTCTGGGTGGCGACCGATTATGGTCGGGACGATGAAACCGATACCGACATGAATATTGCTGAGGTCGGTGTTTGCAGAGATATAGGCAATACTCGTGTTGGGATCGGTGTTGGCCAATCCAGAGCTGAACAGGACTGGAGCTTGGGTGGCGGTGCCGATTACGATGGCCAGTATGTACTCGTAGAAGCCGTACATCAGTTCGCCAATGGCTTTCAGCCCAGCATCTTTGCCATGGCCGGTGATTACGACACTGAGTTGAAGCGGAACTACCAGAACGGTGGTGCCATTGATCGCTCTGAAGGGTCTCCGGATGCTGATACCAAAGCCGTTCGCTTGCGAGCAGATTGGAAAGAGCTAGTAACACTGGGACAGGCGGTCATCAGCCCCTACGGGGCTTATACTTGGATGCACTCGCATCTTGACGGCTATACCGAAGAGGGTGGAGGCTTCCCGACGCGGTACGACTCAAGCGACTTGTACACCAGCGATCTACGCCTTGGCGCCGCTACACATTATGCGTTTAATGATCAGACCAGTCTGCGATTTGCTCTTGAGGGCGTTCGTCGTTTGGACGAGGACACCGGCAGCACCAGTGGCCAGATTCTTGGATTAGGCAGCTTTGATGTTAGTGGTGTGGATATTGAACAGACCTGGGCGCGGGCTCTGTTGGATGTGGATTATCAATTCAACCGTGACTTGCTCTTTACCGTCGGCGCCAATACTGCCAGCTCTGGTGACCAGACAAGCTGGGGACTAACCGCTGGACTTAGGACGCAGTTTTAACATTATTGGCCTCTCCAAAGCGTGCTCAGTTTAGCCAACCCATTGGAGAGGCCTTGATGATTTATAAGCATGCCGAGCTGCAGCACATTTTTAAGATATTTTGAGGGATCAAGGCAGACAAGTGAGCACATAGTCAACGCTTACAGAATTTTCCTCACACCAAGAGCTGCGTTTGAGCGAAGGGAAGGTAGTGTTCAGAATTCTGTGTCATTTCGTTAGACTGTACCAAAAAGGGATGACACATGACCAAACCAACATTCGA
>NZ_PXUD01000001.1:0-56432 GCF_003390965.1 Salinivibrio sp. HTSP | reverse complement strand
CTATAATGACGCCAAAATAGAAAAATAAACTCTTAAATAATACTTAATGGAAATAATTTTTCATGACTATCACTTTAGATGAGATAGATCGCACTTTACTTGCGGCGCTGCAGGAAGATGCCAACTGGTCTGTGGCTGCGTTGGCCGAACGGGTGAATTTAACCACCACCCCCTGTTGGAAGCGACTGAAACGGCTGGAATCACAAGGGGTGATCCGCGGGCGGGTGGCATTGCTTGACCCGGAAACCGTTGGCCTAGCCTTTACCGCTTTCGTTCACATTAAAACCAATGATCACAGTGAGCAGTGGTACAAAACCTTTACGGAAGTGGTGACCGAGTTCCCTGAGGTGATGGAATTCTACCGCATGGCAGGCGAGTATGATTACATGATGAAGGTGCAGGTAGCTGATATGACTCGATTTGATCATTTTTATAAAAAGCTGGTCAATTCTGTGCCAAGTCTGAATAATGTGACATCAACATTCGCCATGGAAGCGCTTAAGTACACCACCGCCTTACCGATCCGATAGTTCGTTGTGATGATAAAAAGGCGGGGATAAAAAGGAGACCTCATGAAGGTGTTTTGGCAGTTAGGCTGGTTTTTTAAACGTGAATGGCGTCGTTATGTCGGCGCCATGATTATCTTGGTATTTGTCTCTGTCTTCGAGCTCATTCCACCGATGGCTGTGGGCCATGTGGTCGATGGCGTGGTCGCGGGCGAGATTTCGACTGAGCTATTGATATGGTTACTTGCGGGTATGCTGGCCATTTGGGTGGTGGTATATGTGCTGCGCATTGTGTGGCGAGTGTGGCTGTTTGGTGCTGCGGCTGAGCTTGGCACTGTGCTGCGCAATCGGCTCTATGATCACTTTACCCGCCAATCCCCGCATTTTTTCCGTCGCTATCCGAGTGGCGATATCATGGCGCGTTCTACCAATGATGTGAAAGCGGTGGTGATGACGGCCGGTGAAGGAGTCCTGACCGCTGGGGATTCTATTATCACAGGCGTCGCCGTGCTCATTGTGATGGTGAGCCAAATTAGCTGGCAGCTCACACTCTTAGCGCTGTTACCGATGCCGGTAATGGCAGTACTGGTTAATCGCTTTGGTCGCCGTTTGCACCATACCTTCACCGAATCGCAAGCGGCGTTTTCTGAGCTGTCAGAGGTGAGTCAGTCCTCACTGTCGGCAGTGCGTATGGTGCGTACATTTGGCTTAGAGCAGCATCAAATGAATCAGTTTGATCAAGTTGCCGATCGTACCGGGGAGAAAAACCTCGCGGTGGCACGGGTTGATGCGCTGTTTTCGCCGGTGATCCAAGGCACCATTGGCGCTTCGTTTTTCCTAACCGTGTCTGGCGGCGGCTACATGGTCGCCACTGGTGAGATTTCGCTTGGGGATCTTACCGCATTTACCTTGTATCAAGGCTTGATGATCTGGCCGATGCTCGCGGTGGCGTGGCTGTTTAATATCATTGAGCGTGGGCGCGCGGCTTGGACGCGGATTGATGCGTTGCTGCAAGAGCAGCCGGACATTGTTGGCGGTGACACGCCGCTGCCTGACACCATGCAGCCATTGACGCTGGCCATTGAGCAGTTTAAGTGGCAACCGGATGACAGTTTTGCCCTCAAAGATATCCATGTGACGCTTCCGCCTGGGGCCATGCTGGGGATTGCCGGCCCAGTCGGCAGTGGTAAATCAACCTTATTGCAATTGCTACTTCATCTGACCCAGCTTGAAAAGGGTGATATTCGCTATGGTGATGTGTCGATAGCGGAGGCTGACTTGTCGTCATGGCGACAACGTTTCGCGGTGGTGACGCAAACGCCGTTTTTGTTTTCGCGTTCGATTGCGGAAAACATCGCCCTTGGTCGTCCGGATGCGACCCAAGCGGAAATTGAACAGGCGGCGACACTTGCCTGTATTGATGAAGACATCCGTCAGCTGCCGCACGGGTATGAAACCGCAGTCGGTGAAAAAGGGATCACCTTATCTGGCGGTCAAAAGCAGCGTATTTCCATTGCCCGCGCTTTGTTGGTGGAAGCGGAGTGTTTGATTTTGGATGATGCCTTGTCAGCCGTTGACGGTGACACCGAGCATCGCATTTTGCAGAACCTGCAACAGCATCAGCACACCCGTACCACGATTGTGATAGCCCACCGTTTATCGGCACTCGAAAACGCCGATGAAATTGTGGTACTCAGCCACGGGCAAGTCCGAGAGCGTGGCCAGCATCGCCAATTGATTCAACAGCCAGGATGGTATCAAGAAATGCACCAATATCAGCAGCTGGAAGCGGCATTGGAAGCCGATGAGGAGCCGCGCCATGACTAAGCGAGAGATCTTACTTCGACTGCTAAGCTACATGCGCCGCGATAGGCGTCAATTTGTGATTGCCACGATTTTCTTGCTGGTGGCGGCGGTGGCGGAAGTCACTGGCCCTTATTTGGTGCAAATCTTTCTCGATAACTATGTCGCCAAAGATCATTATCCGGCAATGATCATGTGGGCACTGGCAGTCGGTTATATCGTATCGACCATTGTTTCTGCAGGCTTTCAGTATCAGTACGAGCTGCGTTTTAACACCATGGCGGTGGCCATCATTCAACGCATTCGCAAAGCGGTGTTCGCCAATGTGATTAAACAGCCTTTGTCAGCCTTTGACTATGTGCCGATGGGGCGGATTGTATCGCGTTTGACCAATGATACTGAGTCGTTGAAAGAGCTGTATGTGTCGGTGCTTTCAACCTTTTTGCTCAACATCGCACTGATTGGGGTGATGCTGGTGGCGATGCTGATGCTCAGTGTGCAATTGACAATGGTGATGCTGGTATTACTGCCGTGTGTGGTGCTGGTGATGGCGCGCTATCAAAAACGCTCAGCGCCTGCGTATCGTCGAGCGCGAGATCGGCTAGCAGACATCAACGGGGTGATGAACGAATCTGTGCTCGGCATGAATTTGATTCAGCTAATGCAGCAAGAGCGGGCGTTCTCCTCGCGATTCAGTGATATGACTGCGGATCACCTAGATGCCATGGTGACTATTCAACGCCTGAACGGGATCTATCTTCGCCCTTTGATTGATTTATTGGCGGGGGCCGCCTTGCTGTCTTTGGTGGCTATCTTCGGTTTTAGCGGCACGGCAGTGATTGGGGTTGGCGTGCTGTATGCCTTTTTAAGCTACTTGGGGCGGATCACCGAGCCATTGATCGAAATGATGCAGCAACTGTCACTGCTTCAGCAGGCTATTTCGGCCGGTGAGCGGCTTTTCGAAATGATGGACACGCCGCCTGAGCAATATGGTCATGACACCACGCCGATCCCTGATGGTGCCATTGCACTGAAGAATGTGTCGTTTTCCTACGATGGTGAAACGCCGGTGTTGTCAGACGTCAATGTAGACGTCCCTGCCGGCGGCTTTCTGGCGTTAGTCGGTCATACAGGCAGCGGTAAATCAACCTTGGCGTCGCTACTGATGGGGTTTTATCGCGCAGGCGAGGGGACGCTGACGCTGGGAGGGTTACCGATCGAAAGCTTGAGTCATCAAAGCTTGCGTGAGGGCGTTGCCATGGTGCAACAAGACCCACACATGTTGACGGGGAGTTTGCGAGAAAACATCGCGCTGGGACAGACGCTGGACGATGAAAAAATTTGGCATGCACTCGAGCAAGTGGCGTTGGCAGATTACGTGAAAGGATTGCCAGCGGGGCTGGATACCTTACTTGGTGAGGGCGGAATGACCTTTTCTGCCGGTCAGCGCCAGCTGTTAGCTCTGGCGCGGGTGTTGGTGCGTCAGCCTAAAATTCTGATCCTTGATGAAGCCACCGCCAATATCGACTCCGGTACCGAAGAGCTTGTGCAACAGGCGCTGAATCGGTTACGCCAACAGATGACGGTGGTGGTGATTGCGCACCGCTTATCGACCATTGCCGAGGCCGATAACATCCTCGTCTTGCATCGTGGCCGCGTGATTGAGCAAGGGCGCCATCAAAGCCTGCTGCGTCAGCAAGGCCGATACTGGCAGATGTATCAGCTTCAGCAAGCCAGCGCGCATTTAGCCGCATTAGAGGAAGAGGCGCAGGTGTAGCGGCCCAGTCATGAGTGAAGCACAATTAAAAAGGGGCGCAATGCCCCTTTTTTGTGTCGCTCACGCTCGAGACGTTAATGGTTAGGAGAGTTTACGCATCAAACCCTCTTGGGTCGCTGAAGCAACAAGATCCCCTTGCTGATTGAAGAGTTCGCCGCGCACAAAGCCACGCGCGCCACTGGCGGAGGGGCTTTCAATCGCAAATAGCAGCCATTCATCCATTCTAAACGGGCGGTGGAACCACATAGAGTGATCAATAGTGGCCACTTTCATGCCCGGCGTAAGCAGCGTCACTGCATGAGGCTGCAGCGCCGTGACCAAAAAGCCCCAATCGGCGGCATAGCCGAGTAAATACTGATGGACATGAAAATCGTCCCCCACTTCGCCATTGGCGCGGATCCATAAATATTGCTTAGCGGGCGCGGCGTGGGGCTTGAGTGGGTTGATCACCGTGGCTGGTCGCACTTCAATCGGCTTGTCGCCCCCAAACGCTTTTACCACATTTGGCGGTAGCTTGTGGGCAATATCATTGACAAGCGATTGCTCAGAGCGCAAGGTCTCGGGCGCTGGCACGTCTGCTGGCATGGTGTTTTGATGCTCAAAGCTTTCTTCCTCCTCTTGATAAGAGGCAGTGAGATAGAAAATCGGTTTTCCGTACTGGACGGCTTTTATTCGCCGGGTACTGAAACTTTTTCCGTCTCTAAGTATCTCAACATCGTAGATGATCGGCTGCTCAGGGTCGCCTGGGCGTAGAAAATAACTGTGGAATGAATGCAAAAAGCGATCGGGCTCTACGGAGGTTTTCGCGGCAGACAGCGCTTGTCCAATCACTTGCCCGCCATACACTTGGGGCAGTCCAAGGTTTTCACTCTGGCCGCGGTAAAGGCCGGTGTCTAATCGCTCAAGCTGCAGCAGTTGTAAGAGTTCTTTTAGTGGTTGGCTCATAAGTCCTTGATTCATGCTATGCTTCCATTGTTATTGTTCAAGCTATCATAACCTTAGTGTTTTTGCCGCATTTGAACGTGCTTCAGTGAGGATTCTTTAATGAAGAAACTAACGTTTCTATTGTTCGCCTTATTCACTGCTTTGGTGTTTACTGCTTGTTCTGGAAATAGCCAACCTAATGATTTAGCGACTGTTTCTGGCAGTTTGGTGTATCGCGAACGCCTTGCGTTGCCGGAAAATGCCAGTGTGACGGTGCGGCTGGTAGAAATCAAAAATATGGATGCCCCAGGCAAAGTAATCAGTCGCCAGTCTTTTGTGACAGAAGGGCAGCAAACGCCTTTGCATTTTTCCCTCAACTACGATCCAGGCCAAATCACGGCGACGCACGATTATGTGATCACCGCCCAGATCGATGTGAGTGATCGGCCTCTATTTATTACCAATACGGTCAATAAAGTGATCACGGATACGAATCACACCTATGATCCAACGCTAACACTGGTGCGCGCGGGGCATTGATCGCTACACTGATAAGAGATACCCGCACAAGGAGTGTGCATGCGAATCTCACTGTTTCTCTGGCCAGCGTTGGTGCTATCGGTTATCGCTGTTGCGGGGATAAGTGCCACGTCTTCTCTTAATAGTCTAGCGATTGCCGCGTCTGCTTTATTCTTTCTCTATCCAGATAAAGTCGCGAGTTGGTGCCTAGCGCTAGCGATGGCGATTTTTGCCTTTACCTTGCCACATCTACCTGCGCTGTTAGCCGCGAGCACGCTATTGCTTTTACCGGCTTTGTCTCTCTGGTTCAATCCCGACCGACACCCACACGTCAAGCTATTACTCGGTGCGGTGATGGTAGCCATGTTTGCGGGGATGATGGCTTTGCAATCTGAAGCGAAATTGGGTGGCTCACCGACTACGCTCGCGCTGCAAACGCTAGCACTCATGGGGTTATGGCTAGCGATCAGATATTGGCCAGGTTACCAGCCGCCTCATCGCGGGGCCTGGTTGTTACTGCCTGTATTAGTGGCGGTGAGTGGCTGGCCTGCTGCGTTATGGAGTGCGACAACGGTGATGGTCATTTGGTTGTTACAGTGGGTGGGGTTCACACCGCAATTTGCTCGTTCTCGTCACCTTGCCTTGCATCTTATCCCGAGTATGCCGTTTTTGGTGATTACGTGGCTTACTCCTGGACAACTCACGCTGTCGCTATTGGTCGCGTGGGCCACCATGCTTGCAGCGATTTGGGTTGGTGAGTATTTGCTATTGGAAGAGCCGGACGATCAGTAGGAAAATTGCCTAGAAGATAAACAGTTAACGAATGAGGCCATCAATCCTCCTTGCATTGCATCCAGCCTTGCCACATAATGCCCCGCAGTTAAGCAAGCTTAACGACATATCGATGGAGGCCTCCTTGGTTCTCCCGCAACACTATCTTGTGTACTGGGTCAGGTCCGGAAGGAAGCAGCCCGCGCTTGGGACGTGTGTGCCGGGATGTAGCTGGGGAGGTCTCCGCCCTTTCTGCCTCTCGTAAAACGTTCTCACTTCCTCCATTGACTCTCTATCTTTATTGACTGTGTGACACAGCCACTTTCTAACCAGCTACAATGTTGACACTCGGGTGACACAGCTTTTAATTGCTTAACTATGATCTCATCATTAGCACTTGTTGCGTCAGTGTGAGGATCCAAAAGGGTGGCAAAGTGGTGTTTCGAGCGTTAGCAGCGTTACTGTTGGCTTTACTCAGCAGCCAAACGGCGGCCAGTGAGCTGCACACGCAACTGAAAGGGTTTTATGATAAGGCCTGGCAAACGGGCACCTTGATGGTTGCACAACCCGCATTAAATGCCTATCCACAGGCTTTATTGGTCAGTCAGTCGCAGTACCCTGATTTCGAGGAGGTTGATTGGCAGGACTTAAACGCGCTACACCAAGTGGTGCAAACGTGCCAGCCGACTCCCAGTATCGTGTCCCCCCTTTTGTTAGCCGCCCAGCGTTTTGAGTTGGCTTTGTGTCGTGATGAGCCTTTACCCATTGAGTGGTTTGAGCAAAACCCGCTACTCCATCCTGCCGGTGGCAGTTATGCGGAGCGCTATGTATCAGCGCGTGGTATCACCACGCCGTCATCCGAACTGGTACAACGTTTTACCTTAGCCAACGAAGAGCACCCTTTACATGCTGCACTGAATGCTCTCAGCCAGGCAGGCCGAGATGCGTTACTCAGTGGTTACCGCGCGTATTTGGATGGCGGACGTCTGTGGCTTAACGGCGAAGAAGGGTGGAAGGCGCTATCTCATGAACAATGGGCGCCAATTGCTGAGCAATATCGTTTGAGTTTATCGACCAATACGACGGGTTGTGATTACCGCTATGGCAATATTTGTAATCAACTCCACCCGGCGTACCGTGGCGTGATGATTGCGGTGTTGGTAGCGGTTTTTTGTGCGCTGATATTGGGTTTAGCGCGTAGCCTGTACGATCGATACCAGCAGCGCCGTGAGCGCCAATTTATTCTCCAGTTGCTGACGCACGAGTTAAGAACACCGATTGCTAGTCTCGGCATGACGGTGGAAATGTTGCGCAGCCAGTTCGATTCGCTTGAACCCAGCACGCAAGATGTGCTGTGGCGATTACTGGCGGATCATCAACGCTTAAGTCAGCTGACTGAGACCAGTAAGGGCTATTTAAGTACCGATAAACGCGAACAATTTAAATTACAAACGGCGTCATTATCGGAGTGGCTGGATAATATTTGCGATTGTTTAGAGGTTGATTACACCCTCGAGCAAGATAAAACACTGACGCTGCCTTTCTACTGGTTATCTATCTGCTTGAAAAACCTGATTCAAAATGCCCATCATCATGGCGGTGATCAAATTTGGCTTCGTGTATGCGTGGATAAGCGTGTACGTGTTTGTGTGTATGATAACGGAGTTTTTCCATCCTGGTGGCAAAGGCTGTGGCGGCGATATAAGTCGTCATCGTCAGAAAGAAATATGGGGATTGGATTGTTTTTAGTGGCGCGTTTAATGCGTCAAATGGGGGGTAAGCTAGTGATCAAACGCCATCCAACCTGCTGTATCCTGGAGTTGCCGCAATGAACCACCTATTGTTGATTGAAGATGACACCTTATTAGGGGAAGGCTTACGCCAGTTTCTGGTACAGCAAGGCTTTGAATGCACCTGGCTGACTGAGAGTCATAAGGTGGCTAAGCATTGGTTTCATGCTGATTTGGTGATTTTAGACCGCCAGCTCGCCGATGGCGATAGTTTGGCGCATTTGCCCCATTGGCTGTCTTTAAAAGCAGTGCCAGTGATCGTATTGACAGCCAAAATTGAGGTTGAGCAACGGGTTGAAGGCTTAATGGCCGGCGCCAAAGATTATGTGGTTAAACCTTTTTCACATCAGGAGCTTTTGGCGCGCATCTATGCCCAATTAAGGCCGTTAGGAGAAAGCCAACTCGTATACGGGCAGATCAAGGTTGAACCTGGCTCCCGTCATGTGTATTGGCAAGACCAGGATGTGACCCTCAAGCCTAAAGAGTTTGATTTATTGTTATTACTGTTACAAAACCAAGGGCGGGTTTTTCATCGCGAAGAGTTGCTCAATAAAATATGGGGATATCAGGCGTTTCCTACCACGCGCACGGTCGACAATCATGTATTGCGGCTACGACAAAAATTGCCCGGTTTAGCGATAGAAACGCACCGCGGTGTCGGGTATCGATTGGTGGTGCTGTGAACCGGTGTGGCTATCTCTTACTCGTGGCAGTGTGCATGGTTTGTAGCTTCAGCGTCCGCGCTGAGCAAGCTTGGCTGCCAAAAACACCGATGCAGGAAACCTATCAGGCACTCCTCGCAGATAGGCCCAAGGTGGCGTGGCAAGAGCTTATTTTTGCGCTATCGCAGCAGCAAATACCGACTGAGCGTTGGGCGAAGATAAAGTACGCGATCATCAATCAAACCGATTGTGGCCAACAGTTAACCGAGCCCAACGGTAAGGGGATCCCTCAAGGGCTTACTATTTCTTTTGTACGTCGGGCGGGCGCGTCGAGTCTTGGCTATGAAATCAAGCTCTCTGCCGAGCAGGTCGAGCGTGATACCTTGCTAACCCTCACTGATCCTACTGGGCAAACGGTGCTCAATGAGATTTTGAACGCGAAAAGCGGGTATCAAGAAATAGAATCAGGCCAGCTATTTACCCAGATTACACCGGGGATCTATGAGTTAAGAATGGGCGGCCAGCACTATAGCTTGGTGGTATATGGTTTGCCTCGTCGACCTTGGGTCAAACTGATTGGTCACCCTGAACAACAGCTCGCGGTCGATGTGCCCGATACGCCTATAAGTTGTTCACCCGCCGCAGCACACTGGCTGTGGCTTGATGATGCCTATCGCTGGATCGAACAAACGCCGATTTATTTGTCCGGCCGCGCAGATAACTCCTACGCGCCAACCAAGATAAAATTGCCCACCTCATCACTTGTTAATGCGGAGCATTTAAGCGCCACTGTCAGCCATTTTGAGTATCAAGGTGCCATTAAAGTCAACTATGTTGAGCGATTAGCGTTGCCGCTGCCGCGATCAGAGAATAAGAAATGAACCATAAAAAAAGCCCGCATTCACGCGGACTTTTGCTGAATCTTATTGATTGATGATTAGTTAAGGTAAGCGTTTAGCATCCACATCAGTTTTTCTTGTTCGCGGATATAATCGCTCATCAGTGCAGATGTCCCTTCGTCACCCGCATCACCGGCAAGGTTCATGATATCGCGTTGTAGGCCAATCAGAACACTAAAGCCTTCGACTAATGCTCGGACACCAGCTTGACCATTTGCTTCGGGTGCATGCTCTTTAATTTCACTGACCTTCAGGTACTCGCTGAAGCGATGCTCGGCGGTGCCACCGATGGTGAGAATGCGCTCGGCGACTTCGTCAATTTTGGTTTGAAGATCGGTATAAATCTCTTCAAATTTGGTATGCAACTCGAAAAAGTCGTTGCCTTTGATGTTCCAGTGAAAACCACGCACATTGGTGTATAGCACTTGGTAGTTCGCTAATAGCGTATCCAAACGCGCGCCTAGATCTTCGGCTTTGCTGCTGTCTAGTCCAATCAATGCTGCTTGCTTACTCATTTAATGCCTCCTTAGTGGCAAATCAATGTGTTCGACCCTTCGCTTTATCGCGAGTGCCAAGCACTGGAAACGGTTCGTTCCAAACGATGTGGATAGAGTAACTACCCGATATAAAAAAAGAAAATGGAGTTAACCTATATACGCGATAGGTGTGACCTATGATGTGATCTAGGTATCGTCATGAACAATAAAATGCTCCGGCAGGCGCTCGAGGCCAGCCATTAGCGCTTGTAAACATTGCGCGTCGATGGCTGTGCCTGTCTCTTCTTTCATGATAGAGAGGGCTTTGTTCATCGGAATCGGGCCACGATAGGGGCGCTCGGCAGTGATGGCATCGAAAATATCAGCGGTGGTAATAATGCGAGTGAGCAAAGAGATCTCATCGCTTTTGATCCCCTCAGGGTACCCAGTACCATCGAGCTTTTCGTGATGGGCGCTGGCGAACTTGGCAAGGTGATCGAATTGGTGGATTTTCGATAAGATGGTTTTACTCAGTGCGGCATGGCGTTTAACATGCTCCCATTCCTCGTCATCCAATTTTCCCGGTTTATCAAGCACATCATTGCTTACGCCGAGCTTGCCAATATCGTGCAGTAACGCGCCACGCTTTAGCCATTTTTTTTCCTGTTCACTGATACCAAGCTCATCAGCAATTAAGCTGGCGTAAACGGCCACGCGCTCGCTGTGACCGGAGGTGAAAGGGCTTTTGGCATCAACAATGCGCCCGAAAGCCGCTGCAATGTCATCCAAGTAGTCATCATCGACCGGAATACTTGTGTCAGCCGGCGTCATCGACAGCACGTCTTTTTTTAACGCGGGGCTGTCCAGTTGCTGCCAAAACTGCGGCTCGCGCGCTATCTGTAAAAAGGTATCGACCAGCGTTGGATCAAACCAGGTGCCGCGACGGTTTTTTAGCTCGCGAAGTGCGGCGTCGACACCGGACTCGGTTCGGAAGACATCAATGACTTGCGTCATCAATGCGATGCGCGAAAACAAGGGGATCTGATCGGCCTTTAACTGATCAGGACGCCCACCACCATCATAGTGTTCATCCAGCGCATAGATGGCTTCAGCAACGGTTTCACTAAAACGTAAATCGCGTGCGACATCGGCACCACGGGTACATCGCGTTTCGATCAGCTCTTGCGCATACATGTCACCGTTGCGGATGATATCGAGTGTGGTCGAGAGTTTTTGCATGAAGCCGCGTTTGACCCCAGTATTTTTTAACACAAAGTTAAGTACGCTGGACAAGCTACCGTCCACTACCTTGTAGCTTTGTTTAAACGCTAAATCATTGGTGAGGTACAGTTCGCAGATCCGTGCCGCATTGCTGCTGCAGCCCGCATCCTTTAGCAGCAGGGTATAGAAAAGATCATGACGTTGTTGATCATCGAGCGCTAAGGCGTCAGCGAGTTTCATTCCTAACCACGTGCAGCGCATACAATGTTCGGGAGGTTGCCCCTCCGTCATATCCAACGCGGTACTTAACGCCAGAATAAGCTCCGATAATTGCAACTGTGTCGCGCTGCTGGCCTGGGTGTGCATCGTATTTCCTTATCCTTTGTACTCATCGCGACCGAATGGCAATGAGATCGACGGTTATTGTGTCAGCCGGCGAACGGTAGCGGACACTTCTTCCGCGCCGGCATGAATGTCACTCATCACAGTGTCGGCAGCGGTGACTTTTTCTTGTCCTATGGTCGATTGCTCGGTCACTCTTTCCATTGCCTCACTCACGCCTTTGATCAGTTGTTGGTTTTCATCGACAACATCGGCAATTTCGGTGGTCGAGTGACTAGTGCGTTGCGACAGGCCGCGTACTTCATCGGCGACCACGGCAAAGCCTCGCCCTTGGTCGCCCGCGCGTGCGGCTTCTATTGCCGCATTTAGCGCTAGAAGGTTCGTTTGCTCTGCGATTTGCTTAATGGTGGTGACGATGTTTTCGATACTTTGTGCGTGCTCACTCAATTGTGCGACTTGATTGGTGGCCTCGACGGCTTGATCGTTCACACTCTGCGACAGCTTGACGGCCTCTTGTAACAAGGCACTGCCGTTTTCACTGTGGCGGAGTGTTTGTTCGGAAGAGGCTTGCGCGAGTTCTGCCGCCTGATTGACTGCCTGGTTTTGTTTCACCGTATCGGTGATGGCAGTAGCGAACTTGATTACCCGATGAACGTTTCCCTTCGCATCAAAAACGGGATTATAGGTGGCTTCTAACCAGACTTCGTTACCATATTTATCGCGGCGCAAATATTGCCCAGAAGTGAATTGTCCGCGTGCTAAATTCGCCCAAAAATCAGGGTTCTCATCGTAAAAGTCCTGATCACAGAACATACGGTGATGTTGGCCTTTGATCTCGTGGTCTTGATAGCCGACTGCAGCGAGAAAGTTATCGTTGGCACGAATTATGGTGCCATCGGGCTCGAATTCAATCACCGCCAATGAGCGGTTAATCGCTGCTAATATGGCCTCTTGTCGGCGGGCGTCTTGATACTGTTGCGTCACATCAGCCGCTAATTTGCGAATGCTGACGACTTTGCCGTTGGCATCTTTAATGGGGACATAGGTCGCTTCCATCCAAATCTCGGCGCCGGATTGATGTCGCCGACGAAACACCCCTTTTTGTGCCTTTCCTTGCGCGAGTGACTGCCAAAACTGCTGGTAACTTGGGGCTTGACTGGTCTCGTCAAAGCACACCGCACGGTGATGTTGGCCGATGACTTCATCGGCGGTGTAGCCGATAATATTGAGCAGCTTGTCATTCACATCGGTAATAATGCCATCAGGTGTAAAGGTGATGGTGGCAATATGTGCTTTGATAGCATCGAGCTCTGCTTGGAGCGCGGCTTTTTCTGCTCGGCAGGTGTCCAGCTCTCGCTGCGCTTTTTTGAACATGACAGCAAACTTCCTTTTGTTCAGGTGTTTATGTTAACGGCGCGTCTTGTTTCATCGTTATAAGGAGGCGCACCGTGATAAGTGTAGGCGATAATGACACTCCTAATGTGATCTTGTCCCCAAATACATTGTGGTTGCCAGTATAAAAAGCCATTTGTGTTGAGAAACTCGATGATTATAAAACTCTCAATTGTGTATCTGTTTGTGTGTTTTCCCTTTCTTTTCCGTCCGTGGGTACGTAACCTGTGTGACTTCGATCATGTTTAATTATAGCTGAATGTAACGTATTCATAACCTCTCTTCACCTTTGCTTACAACTTTGCTTTTCTATTTTCAATAATTTCTGAAATTTCCAAATTTTCATTGATCCCCCGCAAAGAAACTCCATATTATCCCACAGAAGCACTGTGAGGGAGATCAAGATGGAGCTATCACAAGAACTACGTAATGTGGTGATGCACTTTGGTGAAATGGGAAGTCGTTGGGGCTTTAATCGTTCGGTGGGCGAAATGTTGGCACTGATTGTGTTGAGCGAGCATCCACTGAGCGCAGACGACATTGTGTCGGCGCTCAACATTTCTCGTGGCAATGTCAGTATGGCAACCAAAGAGCTGCAAGGCTGGCACTTGATCCGTTCGCAGCGCACCCCCGGGGATAGAAAGGACTACTTTGTGCCCAATGGCACTATCTGGGAGTTGGCGCAGCAAGTTCTCGCCGAAAGGAAGAAGCGGGAAGTTGACCCTACTTTATCCATGCTGCGCTCACACTTTATGCGGAGTGAAGACGACGCAGAGAGTCACTCGGTTAAGCAGTTGCACGAAATCCACGATCTCCTAGAGCTGTTTAACCACTGGTTTGACGATGTGCAGCAAATGAAACCTGAACATCTAAAAAACTTGATGAAGCTGGGTAGCAGTGTCGGCAAGCTTCTTGAGTTATCCGGCAAGCTGTTTCACAGCAAGTCCAACGAAGAATCGGGTAGTTAACCTCCTGAGGGTAATGTCATGTTAGATACATTAATGTTGTCGCGGATCCAATTTGCGGCCAACATCAGCTTTCACATCCTGTTTCCCACCATCACAATCGCGCTTGGGTGGATGCTGGTGTTTTTCAAGTTCCGGCACAACCGTACCGGTGAGCAAATCTGGTTGGATACCTACTACTTCTGGGTAAAAGTGTTCGCGCTCACCTTTGCGCTAGGGGTGGTGTCTGGGATCACCATGAGTTTCCAGTTCGGCACCAATTGGCCTGGCTTTATGGAAAAGGTCGGTAATATTGCCGGGCCTCTGTTGGGCTATGAGGTGATGACCGCCTTTTTTATGGAGGCGACCTTCCTTGGCATTATGCTGTTTGGTAAAAATCGCGTTCCGAACTGGGTGCACACATTAGCGACGCTGCTGGTGGCGATTGGTACCACTATTTCTGCGTTCTGGATTTTGGTGCTGAACAGCTGGATGCATACGCCAACCGGTTTTGAAATTATCGATGGTGTGGTGCATCCAACCAGTTGGTTCGAGGTGATTTTTAATCCGTCTATGCCGTATCGCTTAAGCCATATGCTATTAGCGTCAGGGCTGACCGCGTCTTTCTTGATTGCCGGTATTTCTGCCTACCAAAAGCTAAAATCGCCTAAGTCAGGTGTGTCAGATAAACCATTAAAAGTGGGGATCACGGCTGCTGCCATCCTTATTCCGTTGCAAATTTTTGTCGGTGATATGCACGGCCTCAATACCCTTGAGCATCAGCCACAGAAAATTGCGGCCATGGAAGGGGTCTGGGAAACCGAGCAAGGTGCGCCTTTGCTGCTGTTTGCGGTACCCAATGAAGAAACCCGTTCCAACGACTTTGAAGTTGGGATCCCGAATCTAGCGAGCTTGATTTTGACCCACCAACTCGACGGCGAGATTAAAGGGTTGGAAAGCTTTGACTATCATCCGCCGGTCAAGCCGCTGTTCTTTGGTTTCCGAGTCATGGTTGGCGTCGGTGTGCTGATGTTGGCGGTTAGCTGGTTCACCGCGTATCGCGTGTGGCGTAACCAGCCCATGCCCAAATGGCACTTAATCGGCTTGGTGGCGATGACCTTCTCAGGCTGGGTCGCTACGCTTTCTGGCTGGTATGTGACGGAAATTGGTCGTCAGCCTTGGCTGGTACAGGGGGTGCTTAAAACCGCCGATGCGGTCACGCCAGTCGCCAGCTCGAACGTGGGGATTAGCTTAACCATTTACCTGACGCTCTACGCGGTGCTAATGGTGGCGTATATCCGCACTTTGTTCTTTTTGGCGAAAAAACGCCTGCCTGAATACCAATCAGACAATCACGCTCAGCCTGAGAAAGAGGTATCCGCATGAGTATAACGCCGTATTTACCTGAAATTTATCTATTGCTATTTGGTTTTTCGGTCTTTATGTATGCCGTGCTTGACGGCTATGACCTCGGCGTCGGTATGCTGTTACCGCGCTGCAATCAGGCACAGCGTGACCGTATGATTGCGTCGATTGGCCCTTTTTGGGATGCCAACGAAACCTGGCTGGTGTTGGCGGTAGGCTTGCTGTTGATTGCCTTCCCCGCGGCACATAGCATGATTTTGACCGAGTTGTATTTGCCCACTTCCGTGATGTTGGCGGGGCTTATCTTGCGTGGTGTCTCATTTGATTTTCGTGCCAAGGTGAGGCCAGAGCGTAAAGACCTCTGGGACCGCTGCTTTAAAGCGGGCTCTTTTATTGCGTCGATGACGCAAGGCTACATGATTGGTCGTTACGTGTTGGCCTTTGATGAGAGCACAGGATCGTATTTGTTTGCGCTATTAAGCGGCCTTTGTGTGACCGCGGCGTACATCTATATTGGCGGTACCTGGCTGGTAATGAAAACCGAGGGCGATTTACAAAAACGGGCGGCGAAATGGTCACGTCGTGGCGGCTGGCTGGCGGCATTGGGGGTGTTAGCCATCAGTGTCGTTAACCCTTTAGTCAGTGAGACAGTGGCGGAGCGTTGGTTTGGCTTCCCGGAAATTTTATTACTCGCGCCCGTTCCATTGGTTTGCCTTGCCATCATGCTGCTTGTTGATCGCTACCTACGCCACGTACCGGTCGAAAACGATGTGGGGTACCAGTTCCCGTTCATTGGTGCGATTTTCCTATTCGCATTGAGTTTCTTTGGTCTCGCGTATAGCTTTTTCCCCGATATCATTCCCGGGGTAATGACAGCGAAAGAAGCGGCCAGCGCGCCGGGGACCTTGTTGATTGTGGGCTATGGTGCCATGTTTGTCTTGCCGATGATCTTTTTATATACCCTGTTTGTGTATCGTGTCTTCTCTGGGAAAGCGACTGAGCTAAACTACGAGTAACCGACCCTAAACAGCAAATGAGGCGCTCAGGCTTTTTGACAGGCCTGAGCGCTTTTTTATTCCTTCCTGATTGCACGTCTTAAATGCGCTTTATTAAGCGGTGCTAAGATTGCCCGTTATCGTTTTATCCATCACTCTGTGCGGCTACAAACATTGCCACCCTAAACATTTACCGAGTTAACCATTACATCTCGTTTGTTTGTGGTGCGTTTGGTTTGGACTTCTTCTTTTGGTCATCGACCATGGTCATTGTCTTTTTTGTCTAATGTCGCTAATTTGCAGTCATTTGTCGCAAATGTACGTTTTTAAGCGGGTAATGTTCGCAATGTGACGTGATCAATGACCGGCTGTGGTCGAGGTGATGAGTTATTTTTCTTCTTTATACCCCTTATTAAAGCCAACATTTACTGTCAGTGAAGGCGAATTTTTGCGCAAATTGCTCACAAATAGTGCTATCAGCACAAAGTATTAGGTGTGTAATCAGTCAGGGTAAAATTGACCTAAATCATTGTTTTGTCTTTATCTTGCTGTTTTTGGGTGGGGGTGAGTGTAGCAAATTGGTTAAAAATAATGTTTGAGATCTAAAGATTAGCGTGTAAGATTATCTTTAACTAATCGTTCAATTAAAAACGAATGGGAGACGAAATGCCTAAGGTAGGGATGCCGGAAGTAAGAAAACCGCAGCTTGTTAAAGCCACCATGACGGTGATTGGTCGAGTGGGGCTGCATGCGGCAAGTATTTCTCTGATTAGTAAGGAAGCCGGCGTATCGACAGGCATTATCAACCACTATTTCGGTGGTAAGCATGGCTTGCTGGAAGAGACGATGCGCGTGGTATTGCGTGAGCTTTCAGCGACTGTGATCGACGCATTGAGAGAAATTCCGCGTCATCACCACCAGGCGCGTATTAACGCGATTATCAATGCCAACTTTGAAGGTTTTCAGGCCAAATCTGATGTGGTTAAAACCTGGTTGGCGTTCTGGTCTTATGCCATGCATGACAATGAGTTACACCGTTTACAACGTGTGAACGAGAAGCGCTTGCTGTCGCATTTGCGCATTGAACTTCGCGCACTATTGCCAGAAGAGCAGGCGGCGATGGTGGCTCAGGGGATTGCAGCATTGATTGATGGTATCTGGTTGCGTGGTGCATTGAACCCTAAAGGTATTGATGCCAACAACGCGCGAACCATCATCAATGACTACTTGGATAAGCAACTGACCTTTTATGGTCGTCCTCAGGGCTAAGCCTAGGTAGCACCTTACATGCACACTCGAACAGAAAAGAATTCAGGATTAATCATGAATGCGAAAACGCTTTTTATTAATGGTCAGCTTACTTCCGCAACAAGCGGCGAACAGTTTGCAACGGTAAACCCAGCAACGGGCGAGACACTGGCGCAAATCGATCAAGCCTCGGCAGATGATGTGCAAGCGGCGGTTGATGCGGCTAAGCAAGGTTTTGCGGTCTGGTCACGCATGACAGCTATGGAGCGTAGCCGTATTTTGCTTAAAGCGGTTGCGTTGTTACGTGAGCGTAATGATGAGCTAGCCAAACTGGAAGTACTGGATACCGGCAAACCGATACAAGAAGCGGTAGAAGTTGATGTGGTGACGGGTGCGGATGCGATTGAATATTTCGCTAACTTGGTACCATCAATGCAGGGTGAGCAGCAGCCGCTTTCTGACAACCAATTCTTCTACACCCGTCGTGAGCCACTTGGCGTATGTGCAGGCATTGGTGCATGGAACTATCCGATTCAAATTGCCATGTGGAAGTCAGCACCTGCCTTGGCCGCCGGTAATGCCATGGTTTTCAAACCGTCTGAAGAAACGCCGCTGACCGCACTGAAACTGGCAGAGATCTTTGCCGAAGCGGGTATGCCTGCTGGCGTATTTAATGTGGTGCAAGGTGATTATCGTGTGGGTCAAATGCTGACGGCACACCCTGAGATTGCCAAAGTCTCTTTCACCGGTGAAGTGGGCACGGGCAAAACCGTGATGGGCGATGCCGCGAAGACCCTGAAATCAGTCACTATGGAGCTGGGCGGTAAATCGCCATGTATCGTGTTTGATGATGCCGATCTGGATAACGCGGTATCCGCAGCCATGGTCGCGAACTTCTATACCCAAGGCGAAGTGTGTACACACGGCACCCGTGTATTTGTTCACGACAGCATTTACGACGCCTTTGTTGAGCAACTGAAAGCGCGTACAGAAAAGCTCGTTATCGGTGACCCAACCGATATGAACACCCAGGTCGGTGCGCTGATCTCGACCGAACACCTTAATAAAGTGATGACGGCGATTGAGACCGCGAAACAAAGCGGCGCGACCTTGCTGACCGGTGGTTACCGCGTCACTGAGAACGGTCTCGATAAAGGTAACTTTGTGGCCCCCACCATTTTCACTGACTGTGACGACAGCATGGCGCATGTTCGTGACGAGATCTTTGGTCCTGTGATGTCGGTGCTGCGTTTCTCTGACGAGGAAGAAGTAGTAGCACGTGCTAACAACACGCACTACGGCCTAGCGGCTGGTGTCTTCACCCAAAACCTATCGCGTGCGCATCGCATTATTCATCAACTCGAAGCGGGTATTTGTTGGGTCAATACTTGGGGCGACTCACCCGCCGAGATGCCTGTCGGTGGTTATAAGCACTCAGGGGTAGGGCGTGAAAACGGTGTCGAAACCCTCACGCATTATACCCAAACCAAGAGTGTGTTAATCGAGCTTGGCGACTTCGCCAGCCCTTACGCCTAATTTCTAACGGAGCGACCAATATGTCACAACGCTACGATTATATTATCGTCGGCGCGGGTTCGGCCGGCTGCGCATTGGCTGATCGGCTGACCGAGTCTGGCCAACATCAAGTGTTATTGCTGGAAGCCGGCGGTACCGATAAGAGCATTTTTATTCAGATGCCAACGGCGCTATCGATTCCGATGAATACCAAGCGCTACGCTTGGCAGTTTGAATCCTTGCCTGAGCCAGGCCTTGATGGCCGCCAACTGCATTGCCCGCGTGGCAAGGTGCTGGGTGGAAGCTCATCGATTAATGGCATGGTGTATGTTCGTGGTCACGCATGTGACTTTGAAGAGTGGGTTGAGCACGGTGCTAATGGCTGGGATTACGCAAGCTGTTTGCCGTACTTTAAGCGCGCGGAAACCTGGTCTGGCGGAGCCGATACCTATCGTGGCGGTCATGGCCCGGTGGGCACATGTAACGGTAACGACATGAAATTAAACCCGCTCTATCAAGCCTTTATTGATGCGGGTGTCGAAGCGGGCTACCCAGAAACCAAAGATTATAACGGTTATCAGCAAGAGGGCTTTGGCCCTATGCACATGACCGTCGATAAAGGCGTGCGTGCGTCTACGTCAAACGCTTATCTGCGCCGCGCACTGAAGCGTAGCAACCTGACCTTGAAAAAAGGCGTGGTCACACGCCGCATCTTGTTGGAAGGCAAGCGCGCGGTGGGCGTGGAATTTGAAAAAGGCGGCAACATCGAGCATGTGATGGCCGACAAAGAAGTCATTTCCAGTGCGGGTTCAGTGGGCTCCCCACAGCTACTACAGCTATCAGGGATAGGTTCGCGAGATGTGCTCGAGAAAGCCGGCGTAGACGTCAAGCATGAGCTGCCGGGTGTAGGCGAGAACCTGCAAGATCACCTCGAAGTCTACTTTCAGTTCCACTGTCAGCAGCCTATTACGCTTAACAGCAAGTTAGGTCTTATCAGCAAAGGCAAGATTGGTACCGAGTGGATTTTGACGCGTAAAGGCTTGGGGGCGACCAACCACTTTGAGTCATGTGCCTTTATTCGTTCTCGCGAAGGGTTGAAGTGGCCGAACGTCCAGTATCACTTCTTGCCAGCTGCAATGCGTTATGATGGCAAAGCCGCGTTTGCTGGCCATGGTTTCCAGGTGCACGTCGGCCCGAACAAACCAGAGAGCCGCGGCCATGTAAGGATCAAATCCGCTGATCCGCACGATAAGCCGTCAATCTTATTTAACTACATTACCACCGAGCAAGATCGCCAAGACTGGCGTGACACCATTCGTTTGACCCGTGAAATCATGGCGCAAAACGCGATGGATGCATTCCGCGGCGATGAAATTCAGCCAGGCAATGATGTTCAGTCTGATGAAGCGATTGACCGTTGGGTGAAAGATAACGTGGAAAGCGCGTATCACCCTTCGTGTACTTGCAAGATGGGTGCCGATGATGACGCACTGGCCGTGCTTGATGAGCAGTGCCGTGTACGCGGAATTCAAGGGCTGCGTGTGGTGGACTCGTCTGTCTTCCCAACCATCCCTAACGGCAACCTGAATGCCCCAACCATCATGGTAGCGGAGCGCGCCGCTGACATGATCCTTGAAAAGCCACTCTTGCCTGCCGAGCAGGTGCCAGTATGGATTGCGGCTGAGTGGCAGCACAAGCAACGCAATCAAAACGCGCAGAGTGATGATGCCACCGTCGGTGAGCACACACTAGAAACTAATCAGTAAGCATTACAAGGAAACTAAGATGTCAATGAATAAACGTAAAACCAGCAAAACTCTGATGACCGCAGTGGGTTTGAGCTCAATGGTCGCCTTTAGCGCCGCGGCTAATCAGTGTGAGACAGTCCGTTTTTCGGATATCGGTTGGACAGACGTGACCTCAACGACTGCCATCACTACTGAAGTGCTGAAAGGCATGGGTTACGAGACACAAACCGATCTATTGTCTTTGCCGGTAACCTTCTCATCACTTGCGTCGGGCGACATCGACGTATTCCTCGGTAACTGGATGCCTACGCAAACAGGCGATATCAAAAAGTATCTTGACGATGGCTCGATCGACAGCGTTCGCGCCAACTTAACAGGTGCCAAATATACGCTCGCCGTGCCTAAGTATGTTTACGATGCAGGTGTTACTAGCGTCGCAGATATCGCGAAATACGCTGACAAGTTCGACTCACGCATTTATGGCATTGAGCCAGGTAACGACGGTAACCGCCAGATTCAAAAAATGATCGATACCGATGATTTCAATCTGGGTGATTTCCGTCTCATCGAATCCAGTGAAGCGGGCATGGTGTCTCAGGTGTCTCGTGCCGTGCGTCGTGACAAGTGGGTTGCCTTCCTAGGCTGGGCCCCGCACCCAATGAACAGCAACTTTGATATGAAATACCTATCGGGTGCGGACGAGTACTTTGGTCCGAACTATGGCGGTGCCACGGTGCATACCAACGTACGTAGCGGCTATGTCGAGCAGTGCTCCAACGTCGGTCAAATGCTCGAACAACTTGAGTTCAGCCTCAAGATGGAAAACGAAATGATGGGCAAAATCCTGAATGACGGTGAAAAGCCTCAGGCTGCAGCACGCGAATGGTTGCGTAACAACCCAAGTGTGTTGAACAAGTGGCTGAATGGCGTGACCACCGTTGATGGTGAGAACGCGGTTGAAGCAGTCACTGAATATCTAAACAAGACTGAAGCGTAAATAAAAAAGTGTAGAAGGAGAGGGCGGTGTTAACGCCGCCCCTAAGGTTTTATTGTGAATATTATTACAGATAACAAGATCCCACTCGGTCAATGGATGGAAAATGGCGTTGACTGGCTAACCATGAACGCCGCCGGCTTTTTTGATGCGATCTCAATTGGCTTAGATACGACCATCACACTATTAGTCGACATTTTTAAATGGATGCCAGCGGCAGGGCCGATCCTCATGACAGCCGCCTTAGCATGGTACCTGCAGCGTCGAATTTCCATCGTGATCTTTGTTGTGAGTGCGCTCTTGTTGATCCTCAACCTGGGCTACTGGCAAGAGATGCTGGAAACCTTTGTTCTGGTATTTGCCGCGACAACGATTTCCGTATTAATTGGCATACCGCTTGGGATAATGGCCGCGCATCGGCCCTTGGTGTACACCATTATGCGGCCCTTATTGGACTTGATGCAGACGGTACCGCCGTTTGTCTACTTGATCCCAACCTTGGTGCTGTTCGGTTTGGGCATTGTCCCAGGTCTGATTTCTACCATCATTTTTGCCATCGCGGCGCCGATTCGTTTGACGTATCTTGGCATCACCCGCGTACCGGAAGAGTTGGTAGAGGCGGGACGCGCCTTTGGTGCTAACCGTATGAAATTATTGTTTAAAGTAGAGTTGCCTGCGGCGCTACCTAGCATTATGACCGGTGTCACCCAGTGTATTATGTTGTCACTATCGATGGTGGTGATCGCGGCGTTGGTCGGTGCTGACGGCTTAGGTAAACCAGTGGTTCGTGCACTGAATACCGTCAACATTTCTCAAGGTTTTGAAGCGGGTCTGGCGATTGTATTGGTAGCCATCATTCTTGACCGCCTGTGTAAAGCACCAAATCAAGGCAACGAATAAGGGGGAAACCATGGACGCAATCGCAATTAAAAATTTAGACGTGGTGTTTGGCGACAATGTTAAGCCAGCACTGGACCTGCTTGATAACGGATTAAGCCGCTCAGAGATCATCGAGAAAACCGGTCAAGTCGTGGGCGTGGACAATGTTTCACTCAATGTGAAAGAAGGTGAAATCTGCGTCTTGATGGGCTTATCGGGCTCAGGTAAATCGAGTCTACTGCGCGCGGTGAATGGATTGAACCCCATCAGCCGCGGTAGCCTTGAACTCCGTGATGACAACAGAATGGTCGACATGGCAACGGTTGATTCGCAAACCCTTCGCCACCTTCGCACTAACCGTGCGTCTATGGTGTTCCAAAAGTTTGCGCTTATGCCTTGGCTGACAGTGGTTGATAACGTCGCCTTTGGCCTGGAAATGAAAGGTATCAGCAAGAAAGAGCGTCGTCGACAAGCGCTGGAAAAACTAGAAATGGTCGGGTTGGACGATTGGGCTTATCAATACCCGCATGAGCTGTCGGGTGGTATGCAGCAGCGCGTTGGCTTGGCTCGTGCGTTCGCGATGGACAGTGATATTCTGCTGATGGATGAACCTTTCTCGGCATTGGATCCACTGATCCGTGCGCAGCTGCAAGACGAGTTGCTAGAGCTGCAGAAAAAGCTCAATAAAACGATTTTGTTTGTGAGCCATGATTTGGACGAGGCACTAAAAATTGGTAACAACATTGCCATTATGGAATCGGGCCAGCTTATTCAACATGGTAAGCCTGAAGACATTGTGCTGCGTCCCGAGACCGATTACGTGCGTGACTTTGTGGCTCATACCAATCCACTAAATGTGTTGAAAGGGCGGTCGATGATGAAGTCTGTTGACGACTTACCACATGTCGACAACCGTTGGAAAGTGTGTGAGCAGCGTGATATTTGGGTTACCGCAGAGCAGGGTGGTCGCTTGTCAGCTGCGGCTGGCTCACAACCCTTGCGTGTCGTTGAATGGCAAAAAGACGTTCAAGATCTGTCACAAGTTGGAGACGACACCATAGTGGTTGCCTCGCCTGACATTGAAATGCGTGATGCGATTGAAATTCGCTACCACACTGTTAAACCGGTGTTACTCATCGAAGAAGGAAAACTGGTTGGCACCTTATCTGACCATGACTTCTACCACGCGCTGTTGGGTAAGTTTCAACAAAAGTGCACGGATAAAGCGGCGTAAAATCCGCTGCATGCGTCGTCACTAGACGGATGAATAAAACAGCCTACTCGTGGAGTAGGCTGTTTTTTTACGTCCTTATCTATCCTTGCTGTCTCGCCCATATTGCTTCACAAGCGCCCTTTGAACGCGAGACGAATAAGGTGCTAGGGCATTATTACGGTATCAATCACATGGATAACGCCGTTAGTGGTCATGATATCGGGCTTGATGACGGTGGCGTTATCGACTTTCACATCCCCGTATGATGTTTTAATCATCACGTCGCTGCCTTGCACTGTGGTCGCGGAAGACATTCCCATTACTTGCTCAGCCGTTACTTTTCCTGGAACGACATGGTAGGTCAGGATATCGGTGAGCTTGCCTTTGTTTTCCGGCTTGAGTAACGATTCTACCGTGCCGTCAGGTAACTTGTTAAAGGCTGCGTTAGTGGGGGCAAAGACGGTAAATGGGCCTTCTCCTTTCAAAGTATCAACCAGATCCGCTGCCTTTACGGCTGCCACCAAGGTTGAAAAGTCGTCATTTTTCATCGCCGTATCAACAATGTCATGCTCGCCTTTATGGTGGGCAGCAACGGCGCTTCCCATTCCAACTAGCAATGTCGCAGTGATAGCTAATGTCGAGATCGTGCGTGTTAACATCATTGTTCTCCCTTTTGCGTTCGTTTCCCCACCCAATAAATTGCCTTATTGCAAACCTTGGTGACGACTTGGGAAGGATCACTTTGTTGCAAGGGTGAAAACGAGGATGGGAGTAAAGTCGATCACTGGACAGAAAAATATTCCCCATCTTCCCCTTTTCTACGCCGAATAACTGCCGCCGTCTTGTGAAATTTTTCGAACGAGTTATTCATATTATTGTGATTGTCGTCACGGTATTTCAGGCGTAATCTCACTCTCGTTCCAAGGCAATAACGCAACGGCGATATTGAACCGTGCTAGCACCTTGATGACTCTCTGAAACCAGGTTTTAGAAATGGAGACATTGAGGTGACAAATCGCCGGCACAATTTGCGTTTAATAGCCGTCAACCCATTACGAAAGAGGAAACAAACCATGAAAAAATTGGCTGCAATCTTTGCCCTAGCGTTCGCTTCAACGTCTGTGATGGCGGGTGGTCTGAACCTCAATGTAGACCCTGCAGAAGGGGGCGCTTGGGTAACGGTCACTGAACAAGGTCAAGCGGTAAAAGGCGCTAAAGTCGCCAGCGAATCGGGTCTGGATGCGAAGGTAACGGATGAGTCTGGTCGTGTATTTATCCATGCCCAAAACCAAAACAGCCGCTCAATCAACTTTGTCGCTAGCACCGACCAAGGTGAGCGCGCAGAGCAAGCTGCATTCATCAAAGGTGACCACAGCTAAGCGACGCGCGATGGCGTTTAGGCCGCTATGGACAATGGCGGCGCTGATAAAAGAGAGCATGATTGCTCTCTTTTTTTTGGATCCATGTTTAGGTCGGCAGTAGCCAGTTCTTTAATTGATGCAAGGAGCTAACTTGGTGTGTCGGCGCAATATCTTCAGGCACGGGCGTGTTATCAGCGTTTAGCCAGCATGTATCAATGCCCGCTTGCATCCCGCCAAGGACGTCGGAATGTGGGTTATCACCCACCATCAATATTTTTTCTTTTGGCGGGCGGCCCATTTTTTCAAACGCGTGTTCAAAAATACGTGGATCAGGCTTAGCGATACCGACCTGTTCGGAAATAACCAACGTAGAAATCGCATCCTTCAACCCTGTTTTTTCCAAACGAATATCTTGTAAAGCCGTAAACCCGTTAGTGATGATGCCAATATGGGCATGTGGGGAAATGGCGTCGATCAGTTCCCGTGCCCCTGGTAATGGTTCACAGATGTCTGCCATGGCATCTAAAAAGCCTTGGTTTAAGGTGGAAGGGGCGACGTTTAAGTGCTTTCCCCAGTAAGTAAAGCGTTCGGTCTGTAGAGTCTGGGCGTCAATTTCGCCATTTTGATACTGTACCCACAGTGGTTTATTGCGTGCGGAGTACTCGGCAAACGCCTGATGATCAAAATCGACATCATAATGTGAGAATAGACGTTGTAGGCCAGAGAAGGCATCAAAGTGAAACAAGGTCTCGTCGGCATCGAATAAAACCCATGGGTATCGCATGTTATTACATCTCTTTACGTAAAGTTAACTAAGTGTAACAGAGTGCCAATGCGGTTTTCGAGTCTATTTTTTTACTCACCGTCCATGGTGAGAAACAGTGTGCGTGGTCGCGAGCGAATACGCTGTGCCGTTACAGGGAAAGATAGAGGCCAGCGAGCGTCGCACTCATCAGGTTGGCTAGGGTCGCCGCGAGAATGGCTCGCATACCGAGTTTAGCGATGTCGCCACGGCGTTCGGGTACGATACCGCCCAGGCCTCCCATCAACATGGCAATGGACGTCAAGTTGGCAAAACCACACAGTGCAAATGTCACGATAGCTTGACTGTGAGCGGATAACTGGCCTTTTAGGTTCATAAAATCAGCAAACGCAACAAACTCGTTCACGGCGATTTTTTTACCAATCAAGGTGCCTGCGGTCATGGCTTCTTGCCAAGGGATACCAATTAACCAAGCGACGGGCGCGAACAGGTAACCAAATAACCACTCAAGGCTTAGCTGAGGCACGTGTACCATCGGACCAAGCTTACCTAAGCCACCATTGATAAGCGCAATCATGCTGATCACAGCCAATAAGCTGGCACCCACCGCCATGGCGATTTGTAAGCCACTTAATGCGCCTTGCGTGCCGGCATCAATCAGGTTGACTGGCTCATCCTGTGCGTCTTCTACTGATTGATGTTGCGCTTGACTCATCGGCGTTTCGGTTTGTGGCACCATGATTTTGGCCATCATGAGTCCTGCCGGTGCCGACATAAACGCCGCTGCAATGAGGTACTTCATTTCCACACCGAGCCCGGCATAGCCGACCATAGTGCCGCCAGCCACTGAGGCGAGCCCGCCCACCATGACAGCAAAAAGCTCTGAGCGTGTCATGGCAGCAAGAAAAGGACGAACGACCAGCGGCGCTTCAACAGAGCCAACAAAAATATTGGCGGTAGCAGACATAGATTCTGTACGCGATGTGCCGAGTACACGTCGTAGTAGTCCACCAATCAGGCGAATGATCCATGTCATGACGCCAATGTGGTACAGCACGGCGATCAGGGCAGAGAAAAAAACGATGGTGGGTAATACATTAAAGGCAAATATAAAACCGAGTTTGAATGTAGCGAGGTCGCCAAAGAGGAATTCTGCACCAATGTCACCAAAGCTGATGATCGCAGAGACGGTTTCAGATGCATTGGCTAAAATACGCTGGCCTAGGGGAACCGAGATGATAAAGCCAGCAAAGACGATTTGTATCAGGAATGCACCGCCAACGGTGCGCCAGTTAATCGCGGCGCGATTTTCAGAAAAAACCATTGCGACAAGAAAGAGGACGCTAATCCCCAAAAGGCCAATGCCAAACTGCATGATGTTGCTCCGCAAACGTTAAACTTAGGATGGAAAACGATTGCGGCGGTATTGTACGTGGTTTTATAGATGTGACAAGAGTCACTTTGTTTGAGTTATGTTTGCATTTTGTTGCATTGAAGGGGGATGTGATATGAGAAAGCGCGATGACCAAGCGTGAAGACTGTCATGCTCGCGATATTTGCTTCGCAATGGTGGAAAATACGACTATGATTTTAAAAGGGTCTTAGGGATTCTCAAGCCTATTAACCAAATTGTTTATTGTTCTGAAATAAAGAGTTCAAATAACTGGGAAGGCCAGTAAAATCGGGACATGGAGGGAAGTTAGAATTAGGTGGTTGGTCAGAAAGTAAACATTTGGTTAGGGGCCTAATTAAATTTTTTCTCAGATGTGGTAATGTAGCGGATTGTGTGGTGACAGCTGGTCTTTTATTGCTGATAAAGATGGCTTGAACGGCAATAAATAATGGGCGCACCACCAACACTCACAGGCTTCCGAATAAACGGACTAAGGAGTTAACTCGTGAGCGATAAAAGCCATGAAGATATGATGACACCAGACGGGAAGGTTAACCCGATCGATACTGACTATCAGGTCGGTCAGGATAACGTGGCACTGAAACTCGGCCCGTTTGGTTTTGATATTCACAACCGAGTATTTATGGTCTCAGGGCTGGCTATTTTGGCCTTCATTTTTGTCACCCTGGCCTTTCAAAACCAAATTGGTCCTGTTTTTGGGGATCTACGTGGATGGCTAACTTCAAACCTAGACTGGTTCTTCCTTTCAGCAGGAAACATTTTTGTCATTGCCTGTCTAGTTCTGATTGCGTCTCCACTGGGTAAAGTGAGGCTCGGTGGTACCGAAGCGAAGCCTGACTACGGCTACGGCGGCTGGTTTGCAATGCTTTTCGCTGCTGGTATGGGTATTGGCCTGATGTTCTACGGGGTATCAGAGCCATTGACGCATTTCCAAACGGCGCTAGGCGGGACATCCGTGGGGGCTGATGGCCTTCGCACTGACTGGGCGCCTTTAGGGGCTGCTGCCGGCGATACAGAGGCGGCGCGCCGCTTAGGTATGTCTGCCACCATTTTCCACTGGGGCTTGCACCCATGGGCGATTTACGCAGTATTGGCGTTAGGCCTGGCACTGTTTGCGTATAACAAAGGCTTGCCTTTGACCATGCGTTCTGTGTTCTACCCACTGTTCGGTGAGCGTGTTTGGGGCTGGACGGGCCACGTGATTGACATTTTGGCAATCATCGCGACCTTGTTTGGTCTTGCGACATCGCTCGGCTTAGGGGCCTCACAGGCATCAGCGGGTCTTCACTATCTGTTTGATACACCGCTAGGCGATACCACAGAAGTGTTATTGGTCATGGGTATCACAGGGGCAGCGATTCTTTCGGTTGTTGCTGGTGTTGATAAAGGGGTCAAGCGCCTATCTGAAATCAACATGATGCTTGCGCTATTGCTGCTAATCTTTGTGATTGCAGTGGGTCCAACCATCGCTATCCTGACCGGTTTCTTTGGTAACTTGGGCGCGTATCTGCAAAACTTGCCTGCGCTGTCAATGCCATTTGGCCGTGAAGATGCCAACTTTACCCAAGGCTGGACATCCTTCTACTGGGCGTGGTGGATTTCTTGGTCCCCATTCGTCGGTATGTTTATTGCGCGCGTATCGCGTGGCCGTACCGTGCGTGAATTCATCACTTGTGTGTTGATTATCCCATCAGCTGCATGTGTGTTGTGGATGACGGCCTTTGGCGGCACCGCAATTGGTCAGTTCGTCAATGAAGGCTACACAGCCGTTGTGGATGCAGAGCTGTCACTGAAATTGTTTGCGATGCTAGATGATCTGCCACTGGCAGCGATCACTTCGTTTATCGGTATTGTCCTGGTCATGGTGTTCTTTATTACCTCGTCTGACTCAGGGTCATTGGTTATCGACACCATTTCTGCCGGTGGTAAAGTGAACGTGCCTGTACCACAGCGTGTGTTCTGGGCATCTTTCGAGGGCTTAGTCGCCGTTGCGCTGATCCTTGGTGGGGGCTTGGTCGCCCTACAAGCAATGGCGGTCTCGACAGGCTTCCCATTCACCATTGTGTTGCTGATTGCTACCGTGTCTCTGTTCAAAGGTTTGGCCTCAGAGCCGCGTGCTTAATTAGCAAAACATCGGTAATTTTGTCGATGACGAAAGAGGCAGCGCACTACGCGCTGCCTCTTTTTTATTCCTCTCTTTCTTATCAGACCGTTTCTGCCGCTAATGTCTGTTCCCCTGGTATGAAGAGTCGTGAAGTGGTTGATCCTTGACCAAGCTCGCCAAGCCTTTATTCACCTCTTTAGCTTGTGTGATATTCTTGCTGACTTTTCTGTCATTGTGTCTTTTTGTGGGCTGACGTTTACCTCGATATCGAGTGTCACCCAGACAGCGTTCAGCAACAATGGCAGGTTGCCGAGTAGACGGAGTAAGGAGTTTACGTGTGAGCGATAAAAGCCATGAAGATATGATGACGCCAGACGGTCAGGTGAATCCGATCGATACTGACTACCAAGTGGGTCAGGATAACGTCGCTCTAAAAGTGGGCCCGTTTGGTTTTGATATTCATAACCGTGTATTTATGGTCTCAGGGCTGGCGATCATGGCCTTCGTCTTTGTGACCTTGGCCTTTCAAGACAAAATGGGGCCGATTTTTGGTGATTTACGTGCTTGGTTAACGGCAAATCTCGATTGGTTTTTCCTCTCGACAGGTAATGTTTTCGTCATTGCTTGCTTAATATTGATTGTCTCGCCGTTAGGTAAAGTGAGGCTGGGTGGCACAGAAGCCAAGCCGGATTTTGGCTATGGTGGCTGGTTCGCGATGCTTTTCGCCGCGGGTATGGGCATTGGTCTCATGTTCTATGGTGTGTCAGAGCCGCTGACACATTTTCAAACCGCGCTCGATGGCACGTCGACAAATGCCCATGGTATCCGGACTGACTGGGCACCGTTAGGCGGTGCCGCGGGGGATACAGACGCGGCTCGTCGCTTAGGGATGTCAGCGACTATTTTTCACTGGGGACTGCATCCTTGGGCGATCTACGCGGTGCTGGCGCTTGGCCTTGCCCTGTTTGCGTATAACAAAGGGTTGCCGCTGACTATCCGCTCGGTATTCTATCCCTTGTTCGGTGAACGCGTTTGGGGCTGGACGGGGCATGTGATTGATGTGCTCGCGATTGTTGCGACCTTGTTTGGCCTCGCGACCTCTTTAGGTATCGGCGCGTCACAGGCTTCGGGTGGATTGCATTATTTGTTTGATACGCCGTTAGGGGCCACGACTGAAGTCATCTTGGTAGTGTTGATCACCGCAATGGCGATTTTCTCAGTGGTCGCCGGCGTCGACAAAGGGGTAAAGCGCCTATCCGAGCTTAACCTTATCCTGGCGTTCTTATTGCTGCTGTTTGTGATTGCGGTTGGCCCAACGCTCGCGATTCTGACCGGCTTCTTTGGCAATCTTGGTGCCTATTTAGAAAACTTGCCAGCATTGGCGATGCCATTTGGCCGTGAAGATGCCAACTTTACTCAAGGTTGGACATCCTTCTATTGGGCATGGTGGATCTCTTGGTCACCATTTGTCGGGATGTTTATCGCGCGGGTGTCGCGTGGTCGAACCGTGCGTGAATTCATTACCTGTGTGTTGTTGATCCCATCCGCGGCGAGTGTACTTTGGATGACGTCATTTGGGGGGACGGCAATTGACCAGTTTGTTAACGAAGGGTACACCGCCGTTGTCGATGCCGAGCTTTCTTTAACGCTGTTTGCAATGCTTGAAGGCCTGCCGCTCGCGACGATTACCTCGTTCATTGGTATTATTCTGGTCATTGTCTTCTTCGTCACGTCATCCGACTCAGGCTCTTTGGTGCTTGATACCATTTCGGCGGGCGGAAAAATGGATGTACCGGTCTCACAACGGGTATTCTGGGCATCATTCGAGGGCTTGGTTGCGGTGGCGCTGATCCTTGGCGGCGGCTTGGTAGCGTTGCAAGCGATGGCCGTCTCAACAGGCTTCCCATTCGCGGTGGTGCTGCTGGTTGCGACTGTCTCTTTGTTTAAAGGCTTGGCTTCGGAGCCACGCGCAAAATAAAGAGGTGTGCTAACTGTTTGATTGTTAGCTAAGATAGGAAAGGCAGGCCGTCGGGGCTGCCTTTTTTATTATCCGGCGAGCGCTTGAGCTGTGCCGCTCGCGAAAGAACGGACGCCCCGATCTGGGCGTCCTTCAATAAAATGCAGGTTTAGGTGAGCATTATGGAAGCTGAACAGATTGAAATCGCGACATTTCTTGCGCAGTACGCGCCGTTTGACGCGATGCCGGAAGAGGTGGTGGCTGAGGTGGCAACCAGCATTGAAATCAGTTACTACCGCGCAGGTACCGATATTTTTGCTTACGGTGATGAAATTCACGATTTGGCCATTTTGCGTAGTGGTGCCGTTGAGCTATTTCGCCGTAATGGCACCTTATACAACCGTATTTCAGAAGGCGATATCTTTGGTCAAATGGGCCTTTTGATGAATAACCGTGTCCGGATGCCTGCCAAAGCGATCGAAGATACGCTGATCTATTTCATCCCTGAAGCGATGTTTAACCGTTTGTTTGACGACTTTGAGCATTTCGCTGACTTTGTTGAGGTAGAAGACCGAACTCGGTTACGCCAAGCGGTATCGAGTCATAATGAAGCCAACGACTTGACCACCTCCAAGGTCAAAAAACTGATTATTCGCGATCCGGTAATGATTTCAAGTACCGACTCGGTTCAGCATGCCGCTCAGGTGATGTCCCAAGAGACAGTCTCCTCTATTCTGGTGATGGGCGATGAGCCTGACCCTGACACGGGGTTCAAGCCTGTATTAGGGATCATTACTGATCGTGACCTACGTAATCGGGTGTTAGCGGAAGGCTTGCCTTATGAGACGCCAGTGCAAGAAATTATGTCACCACAGCTGATCACGCTTGACCACAATGCGTATATCTTTGAGGCAATGCTGACCATCTTGCGCTCAAACCTCCATCATGTGCCCGTGCTCCAACACGGTAAGCCGATTGGTGTGGTTGCCCTGTCTGATATTGCGCGCTATGAGTCGCAAAACAGCTTGTTTTTGGTGGCGAGTATTTTCCGCCAGCAATCTGTGGATGATTTGGTGATCCTGTCTCAACAGGTGAAAGATTGCTTTGTCCGTATGGTCAACGAAGACGCGAATTCACACATGATAGGCTCTGCGCTGTCGGTGATTGGCCGTAGTTTCAAGCAACGTTTGCTTGAGCTTGCCGAGGAAGAGCTCGGTGAGCCACCCGTACCGTATTGCTTTTTAGCCATGGGCTCGATGGCGCGCGACGAGCAACTGATTGTTACGGACCAAGATAACGCCATTATTTTGGACGATAGTTATGAGCACAGTGAGCACAATGCTTATTTTGAAGCCTTGTCTAAGCGTGTCTCTGATGGCCTTAATGCCTGCGGGTATACCTATTGCACTGGCAATATTATGGCGACCAACCCTGAATGGCGAAAAACGCTCAAAGAGTGGGAGCAATGCTTTGCTGATTGGATTGATAACCCCAGCCCGCGCTCGCTGCTTGACAGCAATATCTTTTTTGACCTCGATGGCGTGCATGGCCGTACCAACTGGGCAGAGCAACTTAAAGCCTTTATTGGTCGTCGGGCTCGTCGCAACAACCGCTTCTTGGCGGCGATGGCACGCAATGCGCTCAATCGCACACCGCCACTGGGCTTTTTCAAAGACTTTGTGATGGAGCAAGACGGGCGTCATAACAATTCCATTAACTTGAAGCGTCGCGGTACTGCGCCCTTGGCCGATCTGATTCGGGTGCATTCATTGGCGATCGACTCACGCTCGCAAAACTCTTTTGAGCGCTTGGACGATATTATCGAGTCTGGGATCTTGCCGAAAGGTCGCGGGCCAGACTTACGTGATGCCATGGAGTTTATTTCTATGGTACGTATCCGACATCAAGCACTGGATATTGAGGCTGGGCGTGAGCCGGACAACAACATCGAGCCAGAGAACCTATCTGATTTTGAACGTCGAAACTTAAAAGATGCGTTTCAGATCTTAAGCAACGCACAGAAGTTCTTGAAATTCCGTTATCAGCCGAATCGGTCTTAAGGGGAGGGTATGCTTCATTTCGATTTAAGAAAAAAAGAGGATGCCGACTACGTGGATTGGCGTGCCATGTTAGAAACCAAACGTGAAACGGTTCAGCACGAGACCTTGCAAGCGTTTTATCAGCAAGGCTGGGTATCGCCTGATACCCCTGTCTCTCAGGTGTCTTTTGTGGCGTTAGACTTTGAAACCACAGGACTTGATAGCCAGCAAGATGCCATCGTCAGTATTGGCTTGGTGCCCTTTACCCTGAATCGTATTCGTTGTCAGCATGCGCAACATTGGATTGTTAACCCTAATCGGCCGTTGGCAGAGTCGTCGATTGTGATTCATGGCATCACCCACTCGGATATCGTGAATGCCCCTGACTTTTCGCATGTGATTGAGCCCTTACTGAGTGCGTTGGCCGGCTCCGTCGTCGTCGTTCACTACCGCCGTATTGAGCGGGAGTTTCTCGACCGCGCGTTCAAACAGCGTTTGGGGGAGGGGATTATTTTCCCAATGGTCGATACCATGGAGTTAGAAGCGCGCAAACACAGAAGTGGTAAACGCAGTTTCATGGATTGGATTGCACGCCGCCCGCCTGAGTCGATTCGTTTAGCCGACAGTCGTCATCGTTATCACTTGCCCTTTTACCAAAGCCACCATGCGCTGACGGATGCAATGGCTACCGCTGAATTGCTGCAAGCGCAAATTGCTCATGACTTTTCACCGGACACGCCCATCAGTGAACTATGGCGCTAACCATGGGAACGGTCCTCGCGACTAAAGTAGAGGCTCTCGTGGCGAGACAATGAACCCTTCGCTGATGGTTTTCGTAGTGGCTCTCAGGGCGTATAATCAACGTGCTACAAGTCAGTGACGAAAGTGAGAGGAAAAATGACATTGATCCATGCGGTTGAAGGGTTGGCGTTCGGTCTCGGTGTGCTATTGCTGTCATCGTCCATTGGCTTTGCGTATTGGGGGATCACCTTAAAGCCAGAAGAGGCAGAGGACATGACGGCGCGTAAGATTGAATTAGGTTTTTATGCGGGCGCGTGTTTTGTCTTCACCCTGCTGATTGGTTATTGGTTGAGTGTTTAACGCCGCAGCGTCTATGGGTGAGAATCTAGATTTCATTCAGTGAGTAACAAAAAACCACCGATGACTCGGTGGTTTTTTCGTATACCCCGCAAGGAATTACCAAACGTCTTTATCGATTTGTTTATCCAATTTCGGGAACTTAGTGCGATCAAAGGTGGGTTTTTTGCCCGCACGGCGCTGATCTTCGTAGTCTTTCATCAGCGCAAACGCAACACCCGACAAGAGCGCGATAGCCACCAAGTTGATCACCGCCATCATGCCCATCGACAAGTCCGCAAAGCTCCAAATCAGTGGCAGATCCATCACCGCGCCGATTAATACCATCGCGAGCACGGCGATACGGTAGAGTAAAATGGCTTTCCGGCACTTGAATATATACTCGATGTTTGACTCACCATAAGAATAGTTGGCAATAATCGAGGTAAAGGCAAACAGCAGAATCGCAATGGCAATAAAGGCCGCGCCCCAGTCACCCACTTGGCTCACTAATGCTTCTTGGGTAAGCGCAATACCCGTAAGGCCGCTATTTGGCTCAAGCATACCGGAGATCAAGATGATCGATGCCGTCGCGGTACAGATAACGATGGTGTCGACAAAAACCCCCAGCATCTGCACATAGCCTTGCGCCGCTGGGTGATTGGGTTTAGTGGTTGCGGTAGCGGCCGCATTCGGTGCCGAACCCATGCCTGCTTCGTTGGAGAACAAACCACGCTTGATACCGTGCATCATCGCTTGCGCGATCGCATAACCCATTGCACCACCAGCCGCTTGTTCAAGCCCGAGCGCGCTTTTAACAATGGTTGAGATTACCGCAGGCAGTTGTTCGATATTCATACCGACCACGATAAGCGAGACCAGCAAATACGCCAATGCCATAAACGGTACGATCAGCTCTGCTACACGCGCAACCGAACGCATACCGCCAAAAATCACAGGTGCGGTCACTAAGGCAAGGCCGATGCCAACCGCTAAGGCATCAAAGCCAAACGCGGTATTCATTGCGGCGGCAATCGAGTTGGACTGGACACCGTTAAACGCCAGACCAAAGGCGATAATCAGGCAGATAGCAAACGCAATGCCTAACCAGCGCTGACCTAAGCCTTTTTCGATATAGTAAGCAGGGCCACCGCGAAAGGTCTTGTCGTTGTGATTCACTTTGTACGCTTGCGCCAAAGTAGATTCGACAAAGCTAGTTGCCATACCGACCAATGCCGTCAGCCACATCCAGAATATCGCACCAGGGCCACCCAGATAGAGCGCCACGGCCACACCGGCCATGTTTCCGGTACCGACGCGCGCCGCCAAACTGGTACTAAAGGCTTGGAAAGAAGAGATACCACCTGACGCGCCATCGCGGCTGTTGGCCATCAGTTTGAACATGTGGCCAAAGTTACGGAATTGAATAAAGCCAGATCGCACGGTGAAGTACAAACCTAAGCCAATCAAAAGATAAATGAGTACGCTGCCCCAAAGGAGGCCGTTACCTGTATCGACTATGGACACAAATAGATTTTTAAGTTGTTCCATCATTAAACTCTGTTTTGTCTGTTGGGAGACGCCTTGCTCTTTCGCGACGAGAACTTATTGTTCATGGTGAGAGAGCGAGGGTCGACAACCACTGTCCATGTGAGATCTCTGCCGTCCATGCAGGTGAGCAACGAAACGCGCAGTAGCACCAAAATGTCTGGCTGCTATGACGCGTGATGTTGGATCTGCAACAGCATTTTGAATCCATGCTCGGCTGTTGCCAGAGTGCACCGTTAACCGCGATATTGATGTCTTAGCACAGCAATACACTAGGTGGAGCACGCCGGATAATACCGACATTTATGAGACAAAACACTAGATGATTATTGATCTGTTGGTTTTTTGAACGCTTGCTAGTGTTAATAACAGCACTAAAAACTGTAACTAGAATGTAATGCGTTGCACGCTAATTACTTGATGTTAAAGCAGTCACTTTAATCATCCGCGCATACTTTAGCGAATTGAGTGACTAAATATCGGCGTGACACGCGCTGAACGAAATGTGATCAATGCCTCATATTTTCTCTGCGCGCTCTTACTGATTCCCCAGCTACACTGCTCGAACGGATAGATAAAGATGACTTATTCACTGGATGACGCAGCTTTTTTAGTCAGCAAATCATGCTTAACCATATCGATCGCGGAGAGCGCTGTGTCGGTATCAATCGCATGGCTTTCAAGCAAGTAAATAAGATCGACCGCGAGCTTGACGTCGTCGGGCGCCTCTTCGAGTGCTGTTGACGAGGAAGAATGTGAGTCGGTCATGATGCCTCCAGGCTGGCGGAAAAGTCGGGAAAGTGAGTGATAGCGGCTTGGATGAGTTGTTCGTGCAGTGGGATCAGCTGCTCATGGGTGTCATGATAACCTCCTCCAATGACAGCAGCGACCGGTATCTGGTGGGCGGCACACCGTGATAACACGCCTGCATCGCGTTGAAAAATCCCCTCAGTGGTAAGCGACAAATACCCCAACGCATCGTCTGTATGCACGTCGACCCCCGCATCATAGATCACCATGTCGGGACGATGCTGAGCCAGTGCAAGGTCGAGTAAAGGTAAAAAGGCATCAAGGTAGTCGTTATCTTGGGTGCCAATCGGGAGGGGTAAATCAAGCGTTGATGCTGGTTTCCGCGAGGGAAAATTTTTCTCACAGTGGACGGAAAAGGTCACAATATCTGGATGTGAAGAGGCCAGTGCGGCCGTGCCGTCACCGTGATGAACATCGCAATCGACGATCATCACCGTTTCTATACCTGGCTGTGTGAGAGCATGACGCGCCGCAATCATTAGATCGTTAAATAAGCAAAAGCCACTGCCAAAATCATAGTGGGCGTGATGGTAGCCGCCAGTAAGGTGAATCGCCAGACCCGTGCGCAATGCCTGATCCACCGCTAAGGTGGTGCCACCCAGTGAGGTTAAACTGCGTTTTATAAGTGACGCACTCCAAGGAAACCCAATACGACGCATTTTAACCAAAGGCAAGCTTCCCTCGAGCAATTGACTCACATAGGCGGGATCGTGGACCGCGTCAATGATCTCTCTTTGCGCGGCGGTGGGCTGATAAAACGCAACCGGTAATGCAAGTGCTTGCAAGCGCTCAAAGAGCAGACGGTACTTTTGCAGAGGATAACGGTGACCCTCGGGAAGCGGGAAATCAGAGTAAATGGGATGGTATATCAGTGGTAGCACATTCGCTCCTTACGTTATCGCTTTTCCCGGTAAGTAATGGTGGTTTCAATACGCTCTCTGGCTTTGGTGCATCGTGCCAGACGCTGCTCGAGCGCGAGAACCTGTTTTTGGTATTGTTGTCGCACAGCCGGACTGGAAGCCATCTCAACACTGGCGTTGGCATCACGGAGTTTGTCGGCGAGACGCCTTTCCCAGTCTTGGTGTTTGGCCAAGTCTTGATAAAGTTCACCGATTGACTGTCGCCGTGGCCCACGCCGCGCTTGTTCTTGCTTACGTAAAGGTTGGGTGGCAAGCTCACGTTGCAGTGCAGTGATTTGTGCCAACAAGGTTTCGCAAATATGGGTGGCACGCGCATCCGTTAGCACGCCTTGTTGATGGTCGCGGCGCATCACCGCCAATAAGCCTTGCGCTTCATTAACACAAGGCGTTAACAGCTTGCCTTTGCAGTGAAAAAGTGGCGTGGCAAATAAAGGGGCTTTGGCTTCGCCGCGACGCCGATCGACCTCTGCCGCTTGAACAGCGAGTTGGTCTAAATGTTGAGCCATGGCATCGATTTGCGCTTTCATGGTGTTGTTCTCTTTTATTGAGGGCTAAAACCACGCATCAACGGCAAGTTTGCCCGCTAGAATAACCACCGCAGTGATAAAAATGGGGCGAATAAAACGGCTACCAAAGCGGATTGCTGAGTGAGCGCCAATAAAAGCCCCTAGCATTAAGCAGGCTCCCATGGTTAAGCCCAGTGCCCAGCTCACATGGCCTAATAGTGCGAACGCCACCAGTGAGGTGAAGTTGCTGGTAAAGTTCATCGCTTTGGCCAACCCAGAGGATAGCAATATATTCATCCGATAGAGCGACATGGTGGAAACCGTCCAAAACGCGCCGGTTCCCGGGCCGGCCACCCCGTCATAAAAGCCTAGTGATAACCCCTGACTCCATTGTTTTATCGGCAACTTTGGACAAGGTGCGGGTAGCTGGTTGTTATCGCCCTTTGGGTGCGGGTGCCAAATGGTATACACCGCGGCCACCAATACCACGATTGGTATGGCTTTTTCGAGCCACTCGGTGCTTAACACGTCCACCAGCAGGGTGCCGGCCGTGGCGCCAATTAAAGTGCCCCAAAAAGCATGTTGCCAAAACGAGGGAGAAAATAGGCGCTTTTTATAATAAGTGAAGGCAGCGGTGCTTGAAGCAAAGGTCGCGGCTAGCTTATTGGTGCCTAACGCAACATGCGGCGGCAGGCCTAGCGATAACAGGGCAGGCACCGTGAGCATACCGCCGCCGCCAGCCACCGCATCAATAAATCCAGCGACAAACGCAGTCAGCCCCAGAATAACTAAAGTAGAGAGGTCAATCAGTTCCAGCATGTTAACTCATCAGTTTAAGATTCGATCACGCGCTTAAAGGGCGGCAGCGAGTCGAGTAAAGATTGGCCATATCTGCGGGTGATAATGCGCCGGTCAAGGAGCACTACTTTACCAGAGTCCTCTTCTTTGCGCAGTAGTCGCCCCACGGATTGCACCAGCTTTTTACTGGCTTCTGGCACGGCAATTTGTAAAAACGGATTGCCACCACAGCGCTCGATATATTCAGCGTGTGCTTCTTCAACCGGCGACGTCGGCACGGCAAAGGGGATTTTAGTAATAATAAGGTTGGTCAATAAGTTACCCGGTAAATCTAAACCTTCGGAAAAGCTGCCGGTGCCAAAAATGATGCTGGTTTTATCATTATTAACGGCTTGTTGATGCGCTTTGAGTAACGCAGTACGCGACTGGTTTCCTTGGCAAAGCAGCTGCCAGCCCCGTTGCTTACAGGTACGTTCAATCGCTTGTGTCACTTGCTTCATCTGCCAATAGGAGGCAAAGAGCACCAAAGAGGCACGTTCGCCTTCTAGGTGCTCAAGTATTTTATCGTTTAATGCCTCTGTAAAGGCACTGGCTTGCGGCTCACAAGGCATCGTCGGGATCACCAAGCGCGCTTTATTGGCGTAATCAAAGGGTGAGGGTAAGGCTAAATAACGCGAGCCGTCGGTTTCGCTCAAACCAACCTGACGGCAGAAATAGCTAAACCGATTTAGAGCACGCAAAGTAGCGGAAAAAAGGCCCACTCCAGCGGCGCGAGACCAGAGCATTTGATCTAGGCGCCAACCGACTTCTAAGGGAGAGACATGCACCCAAAGATCGCCTTCGCGCTCACGGCAGGCTTGCACCCAACGTGCCAAGGGGGCGCCTTTCTCCGAGTTAGGTTGAGCCATCAAGGTCCATACTTTTTCCAGGTTCTCTAACCGTTGCAGGAAAAACGCGGTTTCCGCGAGTGCCGGATCAGCCAGTTTTGCCGAAATGTCATTTTCTTTCAGACGCTCATTGATCAAATCATGAATTTTTCCCAATGCTTGATGGGCTTTTTTGCTCGCCGTTTTAAGCTGCTCACTGGGTGCAATCAGGGCTTCGGGCAGTTCACCGTCGGCAAAGCGATAACAACCGTCGTCGTTGAGCGACAGTTGGCTGAGCATGTTTTTTGCTTCGCGCAACCCTGGGATCAGGGTTTGAATCGCGTCTAGCAAGCTGTCCACAAACCGATGTGCACGCTTGATATCCGCGGTGTTCCCCAACTTAGTCGTCGCTTGATTGAGCTTTTCCAGCCAACCGACCACGCCGAGCAAACTCGCACTGGCGGCCGAAAAGTCTCGTGCCACCGTGGGCAAGTGGTGAGCCTCATCAATCATATACAGGCATTGTTCTGGCTCGGGTAAGATAACGCCGCCGCCGAGCTCTAAATCGGCCAGCAGTAGGCTATGATTCACCACCACCACATCCGCTTTATCCATCGCTTCACGTGCTTTAGCAAACGGGCAACCACGGTGGGCGGGCAAACCGGCATGACAAGTGTGCTTATCAGAGGCGATGGCTTGCCAAAGATGATCAGCAATGGGCTTTGGCCAGCTGTCTCTGTCACCATCCCACTTGCCCCGACTCAGCGCTTCGTAAAGATCATTCAGCAACAATTGTTCGCTGCGCTTGGGTTTTTGGGTAAATAGCGCGCCTTGAATGCTTTCCGTATCCGCCACCGCGCTCAGTTTATGTGCACAGCAATAGCGTTGGCGCCCCTTGGCCAAAATAAAATCAAACGGCTTGGGGCAAATGCGATGAAAAAACGGGATATCTTTATTGGCAAGCTGTTCTTGCAACGCCACCGTCGCGGTGGAAATGACCACTTTTTTATTGTTGTTGAGTGCAAATGGGATCGCCCCCATCAGATAGGCCATCGACTTGCCGACCCCAGTGCCTGCTTCTGCCACCAATAATCGGCGTTTAGGCTCGTAATCACCGGCCAGAGTTTTCGCCAGCTCTGCCACCAAATAGTTCTGGGCTTTACGGGGAATAAAGTGAGGAAGTTGATCTTGTAGCGTTTGGTAGCACGCGCGAATGTCTGATTTTACGGCAGGGCTGAGCATCAACAGGTCCGAGTTGCAAAGGTTGGCGGTCAGTATAACACGAGGCAAAAACGTGAAAACGATCGCGAACTGCAAGATTTCCTTACAGATATGAGATCCTGGTCACGAATTTAATTTGAACCATTCTTCGCTATCTTGCTGATCTGCCGTTTGATTAACAAAACGCCTGATTTAAGCGACTGATTAGTTTTTTATTCTGAAAGATGATTTTTTTATTGGTGTTTTTGGTGGTTTATATTGCCTTTGTTTGTTGTTTATTTTCATCAAAAGGCGAATTATGAGTCAGATAAACTGTGATCTCAGTTCATAAAACATTGCTATGTTTTTGTTTTTAAGTGGTTTTTGTCTAGGTTGTAATGCGCTTCCGGCGAGTTGACAGAACCACAAATGTTCTGCACGATTAGCCACGAAGTTTCAGTGAACTGGCATTTTGTGCTTCGCAGCGTTTTTGCTGCCGGTAATAGAGTGACAGTCACCATAAAACAGAGTTCCAAGAAGGAACTCATAATGACTAAATAGAAAAGGCAGTGGATTAACCATGAAAAAGACTATTTTAGCAATGGCAGTGCCAGCTCTGCTGGCTGCTGGCTCAGCATCAGCAAGCATCAACCTGTATGACGCAGAAGGCGTTAAAGTCGATTTGTCTGGTGCAGCTGAAGTTCAGTACATGCAAGAAATTGGTAATGACAAAGACGGTATGTGGCGCCTAGACGATGGCGATATCGCTGTTAACACCGAAGTCGCAATCTCGCCAAAAATGAGTGCGCTAGCGGGTATGTCGTTTGAGTTTGAAGACGAGTCTACTGATGCTGGTTCAAATAGTGGCGTAGAAAACAAAGAGCTGTTCGTTGGTTTTAAAGGTGACACTTTCGGCCAAGTTACTTTCGGTCGTCAATATCTCCTAAGTGATGATATTGGTATCACCAAAGATTATGAGCTTTCAATTTCATCTTTTGACGGCACTGAAGCAACTCACGGTGCGCAAGTGGCTAAGTACGTCTACGACAACGGCACAGTGTATGGCGGTATTTCTACGCGTCAAGACAGCGATGGCAATGATGATGGAAGCGCAGAACTGTCTATCATCGATGCGCGTTTAGGCTACCGTGTAGCTGACTTCGATATGCGTGGCTATTACTACAAAGCTGATGACGTTGGTGCAGATAAACCAGCTTCAAGCACAGATGTAACAGCGTATCAGTTTGAAGTTGAGTATGCAGGTATTGAAAATGTAGGCTTGGCAGCTTCTTATGGTAATGGCGAAGCTGAAAGAGTTGTAGGTGGTGCGGAAGTCGCTGATACTGATTATTTCTCTTTGGCTGCTGATTACACCATGGGCAATACTACCTTCGCTGCAGGCTGGGACCGCCAAGATCCAAAAGAGGGTGATAATGTCAACGGTTATTACGCTAACGTGACATATGCTCTGCACAGCAACGCTAAAGTATACGCAGAAATCGGCGATACTAACGCAGACAATTCAGACCTAGGCTACGTAGCAGGTATGGAAGTTAAGTTCTAATTGAGTTTACACCATCCTTGCTAAATGTAGCATTGGTTACAAAAGCCGCCTTAGGGCGGCTTTTTTCGTCTTACCGTTTGGAGTGACAATGAAAAAGTTAACAAAGGTCGCGTGGGTACTGGGTGCACTGATGGCATCGAGCGCCATCCATGCAGCGGAAATTACCTCCGCCCCTCATATTGAATTTTTGGTGGTGGATGGCAGCAAAGTCAGTTTTGAAAACTGGGCGCCGCAGCAGACGATTGAGCTAGATAACGGTACCCACCAATTAGTGATGCGCTTTGACGGCGAAGTGAAACGCGGCAGTAAAGAGGTGATCTTTACCTCCCGCCCGTATCTGTTTGAGCTTGAGGTCGATGGCCGCAATGCCACCATCAATATTGACTCGAAATTGCGGGTAAAAAGCCAAGCGACCAGCTATTTTGACGGCAACCCGCAATGGCAAGCCGAGTTCGATAACGGTGACGTGATGCCGTTGGATGCCGTCGAGTTAAAAGGTGATGGCTTTGCTGCCTATGCCGATATGGAAGCGCTGGTAGCGGAGTATAACCGTGAGAATGGGATCATTATCGACCAAGGTGAAAGCAAAAACCTTAACGACGTATTAGTCGAGGTCGACGATCAAGGTCAAGCTTCAATTAAGGGTGATGCACTCTCTCAGTTGAAGCTTTGGTATACCAAAGCCAGTGACCAAGAGCGTAAGTCGTTCCGTCGTTGGATTATTGACCAAGATTAAGCGCCTAGTGTGATGGATGGCCACTAGTTCCACGCGCTTGACAGCTTTAAACAGTCAATAAAAAACGCGCCCAGCTGATGCTGGGCGCGTTCCGTTTAAGCCACGATGAGACAAGCGAAAGTCAGCCTCGCGATCACACGGTTTTACGTTCTCCCGCTGTGGCTTGGCGAGTGGCTGGATCGTGATGATAATAATTGGACGCACGGCACTGCGGGCAGCGCTGCTCGGCAGCGTCTTTCATTAAATCATCCAGTGGAATGTCACTTTCACAATCGGCACACAAGCCATAAATCTCCAAATCCATGGCACATAAAGCCGCATCGACTTTTTCTAAACGTTCACCGAGACATCGGATGGCGCCAGGTACCCCTTGGCTTTCTTTAATCAGATCCGAAATGGTGAGGTTTTCGCAATGCTTGTCCCAGTCTTCACGCAATCGCGTGGTTAGTGTTGCTACTAGCTCAGTGCGTTCGCGGTTAAGTTCACGCCCCAGCTGAGCAAGGGTTGTTGTATCCATGGTCAGTTCGCTTGATTGGCTAAAATGACGTTTATCATGACGCAGTCACACAAGTTGTTACCCTGATGTAAATCAAGGATTCAGTTAAAACCTTACAAATCGTCCGTTTTTAGCGCTGTTAACCTGAGCTATAGTAGCCGCTCACTGTTGTTATGCTGTTGTGAGTGAAGTAACAAAATGGAACACGATTTTAAAGAGCCTTATAACGTTAAGTACTTCATCGGCTTTCTGCTGGTATTACTGATCCCGACCTTACCTGCCAGTCTCACCTGGCTTGGCATTATTTTTGGCGGCTAATCACCGCCTTGTTCACTTACCGCACCGTATTCCTTATTCGCCATCCTGTACCTCCATTGTCTCTGCCACTACACTTAGCGTGAGTGAACAAGCGCAACCATCGTGAATCGAGAGGTAGTAGAGACTATGCAGCAAGCACCGACAGCCGCATGGCGTTGGTTATGGAACGGATTAGGGTGGTTATGGGTCGCGTTGGGTGCGACAGGCGCCTTTTTGCCGGTACTCCCGACCACGCCGTTTTTGCTGCTCGCCAGTGGTTGCTTTATGCGAGGCTCTCCTCGTATCGCTAACTGGCTCCATGCCCACCCCACGTTTGGACCGATATTGACCGATTGGTACCAAAAGCGCGCGATTAGTCGCAAAGTAAAACGACGCGCGACCGTCATGATTGTGGCAAGTTTCAGTTTCTCCATTTATATCGTCGGGGCGATGTGGCTGAAAGCGTTACTGATTACCTGCCTAATTGTGCTCTTGTGCTGGTTTCTCCGCCTACCTGAAACGGAATCTGTTGCTGGTTCGGCCGAAAATTCATAACATGGCGGTTTGCGTTTTTTATCGGCGAGAATTGGCCATGAGCACCGACAGCTTGAATGTCATCAAACAAAGTATTCAAACCATCCCAGATTACCCCAAACCTGGCATCTTATTTCGAGATGTCACCAGCTTAATGGAAGACCCTGCTGCCTACCAAGCGACAATTGACGCCTTGGTGGCACAATATCGCGATCATGGATTTACCAAGGTGATTGGTACCGAGTCACGTGGTTTTTTATTCGGTGCGCCTCTGGCGCTTGCGCTAGGGCTCCCGTTTGTGCCGGTTCGTAAACCTGGCAAATTGCCACGCGCGGTGATCAGCGAAAACTACCAGCTGGAATACGGTGAAGATACCCTGGAAATCCATCGTGATGCGATTGATGAGGGGGATAAAGTGCTGGTGATTGATGATCTACTGGCGACAGGCGGCACTATAGAAGCCACCGTGAAGTTGGTGCGCCGTTTAGGTGGCACCGTAGAACACGCTGGCTTTGTGATAAGCTTGCCGGAGATCGGCGGGGAAGAAAAACTGGCCGCGCTTGGGATCAACGTTTATAGCTTGTGCGAATTTGCCGGTCATTAATGACAGGCTATGTGCAGGGTCTCGCGTTAGCCATAAGCATACAGGAAGCGAATTGACATGAGCTACCAAGTTCTCGCACGTAAGTGGCGACCCCATAATTTTGAGTCTGTTGCTGGTCAAAGTCATGTGCTCACGGCCTTGGCCAATGCGTTGGATCATGACCGCTTGCATCACGCATACTTGTTTAGTGGTACTCGCGGTGTGGGTAAAACCACTATTGCGCGTATTTTTGCCAAAGGGCTTAATTGTGAGCAGGGCGTGTCGTCATCGCCATGTGGACAGTGCGCAACCTGCCGTGAGGTCGACGAGGGCCGGTACGTTGACTTGCTGGAGATTGATGCCGCTTCTCGTACCAAGATAGAGGACACGCGAGAGCTGCTCGATAACGTCCAGTACAAGCCTGCACGTGGCCGTTATAAGGTGTACCTGATTGATGAGGTACACATGCTGTCGCGCCACAGCTTTAATGCATTGTTAAAAACGTTAGAAGAGCCGCCCGAATACGTGAAGTTTTTGCTGGCGACCACGGATCCACAAAAGCTACCGGTCACCATTTTATCGCGTTGCTTGCAGTTTCATTTAAAGCATTTTGACGCCAGTCAGATCCAAACACAGCTAGAGCATATTCTTGGTCAAGAAGGTGTCGAGGCAGAGTCACGTGCTTTAATGCTATTGTCACGGGCGGCGGAAGGCAGTATGCGCGACGCCTTGAGCTTGACTGATCAGGCGATTGCGCTGGGAAATGGCCAAATTAGCACCCAAGCAGTGGCAGAGATGCTAGGGACACTGAGTACCGATAACGCACTCTTACTCCTTGAAGCCTTGGCGAAACATGATGCGGTCGAGTTGATGAACATGCTGACGCAGATTGCGCACGTCGAGGTGGAATGGGATGGCTTACTCAAAGAGTTAGCCAGTCAGCTTCACCATGTGGCGCTGGCCCAAGCACTGCCTCAGACGCATGATGATGACAGTGGTGAGCAAGCACGGATCCACGCCTTGGCCTCGCGACTTGCGCCACAAGATGTGCAGCTGTGTTACCAAATGGCACTGCAAGGACGGCAAGACCTGCCTTACGCCCCTGATGGGCGGGCGGGATTAGAAATGGTCTTGCTGCGTATGTTGGCGTTTCAGCCGGTCAAAACCGTGCCGTATGAACCGGCTACCATATCGGTGCCGACACATGATCCCGCTTCTGTGTCACAGCAGCCGACAAAAAAAGATCCTTCGCAAGCGCTGAATGCATTAAAAGCGCAGGTCTCATCGGCCAGTGTGGCGTCGCCAAACCAAGCGCCACCAAGCCATGCGCCTCAGGAGCATGAGGCACAACAGAGCCGAACCATGGGCGATACTCCGGTGCGCAATGACCGAGATACGCCGGAAAGCCCCCAAAACGCCAATGCTCCCCACGCGCCAGCGCCTCAGCAGCCGATGGCAAAGACTGGCACGGAGGAGCCCAGCATAGATGCGTCCGGCAGTGAGGCACGTGACGCGAGTGTCGTCGAGCAAAGCCAACCGGTGGTTGATGACTCGGTGTCGGATGCAGCGCCAGCGCCCGCGAGTGAGCCATCTGCCTCTTCGCCTGCCTCTAGCCTTATCCAGGCGCGTAATCAGCTGCGTAGTCGTATGAAACGTCAAGCTGATAAAACGGGAGATGGGGTAAAAAAGACGGGACGGACACCGGCCAAGACTGATGCGTTATCTGTGCTCGATCGCGTAGCGACGGCGGCAGAGAGTGCATCGCCTGTGTCCGCCCCGGCGCATCAAACGGGCAATTCGACGTCAGCCCCCCAGCAGACATCGCATGGAAATACGATGTCGTCAGAGCCTTATCAATGGCGTCCTACTCAGCCTGTGTCACAATCGCCTGAGGTCGTACCAACCCTGACCCCTAAGTCGATAAAACAGGCGTTAGAGCATGAAAAAACGCCTGCCATGCGTGACAAACTGGTGGAGGAAACCAATGCGCAAGATCCTTGGTGTGCACTGGCAGACAGCTTGGACGTAGAGCGATTGGTCAAGCAAATGGCACTCAACGCGGCCATGTGCCAGCAAGGTGAGCAGGTACAGCTTATCTTACGCCCGGATCAATCGCACTTGAATACCGAAAAAGCCCAGCAGCAATTAACTCAGGCCTTGACGACGGCATTGGGTGCCCCCATAACCTTAGAGGTACAGCTCGGGGAATCGGGAATCACACCGTTAGAGCGGCGAGAGCAGCTCTATCAACAAAAATTAGCGCAGGCGACACACAGCCTGCATAATGATCCGAATGTCACTTTTATGCTTCAACGCTTTGCGGCGGAGTTAGAGGAAGACAGCATTCGACCAATTTAAGACACCTAACCAAGAGAGAGAATTATGTTTGGTAAAGGCGGCATGGGTAACATGATGAAGCAGGCGCAGCAAATGCAAGAGCGCATGCAGAAAGTACAAGAAGAAATTGCCAGCATGGAAGTGACAGGCGAAGCGGGCGCAGGCATGGTGAAAGTCACCATGACAGGCAGCCACAGCATCCGTCGTGTCGACATCGACGATAGCTTGATGGAAGATGATAAAGACATGCTGGAAGACTTGATCGCGGCCGCATTCAACGATGCTGCCCGTCGTGTTGAGGAGCAGCAAAAAGAGAAAATGGCGGACGTGACAGGCGGTATGCAGTTACCACCAGGCATGAAAATGCCATTTTAATCTATGCGCACCAGCCAGTTACTTGAACAACTGATGGACTCGCTGCGTTGTTTGCCCGGGGTGGGCCCTAAATCAGCGCAGCGGATGGCCTACCACCTATTGCAACGAAATCGCCAAGGTGGACTGGCTCTCGCGCAAGCACTGAGCACGGCAATGACAGACATTGGCCACTGCAGCCAATGTCGAACTTTTACCGAGCAAGACGTGTGTGCGATTTGTGATAACCCGAAACGCCAAGAAACCGGGTTGATCTGTGTGGTTGAAAGCCCGGCAGACATTTCGGCCGTCGAGGCGACTGGGCAGTACGCTGGGCGGTATTTTGTCTTGATGGGGCATCTGTCCCCCCTTGATGGCATTGGTCCGGCAGACATTGGCCTTGATGTGCTAGAAAAGCGTTTGCAGCACGAACCGATTCAAGAGCTTATTTTGGCGACCAATCCAACAGTGGAAGGCGAGGCCACCGCGCAATACATCGCTGAGCTTTGCCAAGAACATCAAGTGGGTGCCAGCCGAATCGCACATGGCGTGCCCATGGGCGGCGAGCTTGAACTGGTCGACGGTACGACACTGTCTCATTCGATTATCGGTCGCCAGCAGTTGAAATATCGCTAGAAGCGCCTGCCGTGCCCAAGAGACCGCACCTACCGGTTGTGACATTGTCTTCCTCCGCGAGGGGCCGAAAGACAATGTGGCAACACCAACCGTCAAAGCAGCGATGTCAATCACGCTACTGACTTGCAAAGCCTAGCCTCTGGTTAGGCTTTTCTTTTTCTATGGTTTATAGCCCCATCCTGTGTGATATACCTCGAGTGTCGGCAACTTAACACTAACTGGCTTATATTTGACCACTTAGGCCTTGAAAGCGTGGTACCGGATCCCTATATCCAAGGAGACTGAGTAACGAATTCATTGAAACGTGGGCATCGAGTCCACGTCGCCATTAATCCTCATAGTGTTAGGTAGATTGACATGAGCGTGAAAACCCCAGAAAAACATCAGTTTGGTTCTGATACTTCCAAATTGCTGCAGTTGATGATCCACTCTCTCTACTCAAACAAAGAGATTTTCCTGCGAGAGCTGGTGTCAAACGCGTCAGATGCTGCTGATAAGCTGCGCTTTAAAGCATTATCCGCGCCTGAGCTTTACGAAAATGACGGTGACCTGCGCGTTCGCCTTTCCTTTGATAGTGATGCCGGTACGTTAACTGTCTCAGACAATGGTATTGGTATGAGCCGTGATGACGTCATCGCTAACCTCGGTACCATTGCCAAATCTGGCACAGAAGAGTTTCTTAAAGAGCTTAACGAAGATCAAAGCAAAGACTCGAACCTGATTGGCCAATTCGGGGTCGGTTTTTACTCTGCCTTTATTGTGGCTGACAAGGTAACCGTGTGCACTCGCGCGGCGGGTCTTGCGGCCGACGAGGCAGTGCAGTGGGAGTCAACCGGTGAAGGTGAGTATACCCTAGAGCCTATCAGCAAAGCAGAGCGTGGCACTGAAATTACGCTGCATCTTAAAGACGACGAGAAAGAATTCCTCAATGATTGGCGCCTCCGTGAGGTGATCGGTAAATACTCCGACCATATCGGTATTCCGGTAGAAATGTGGACGCAAGAGAAAGACGAGGAAGGTAACGAGACGGGCGAAGGTAAGTGGGAGCAAGTCAACAAAGCGCAAGCGCTTTGGACCCGCGCTAAGTCAGATATCTCGGCAGACGAATACAAAGAGTTCTATAAGCATGTGTCCCATGACTTCGCCGAACCGCTGACCTGGAGCCACAACCGCGTTGAAGGTAAAAACGACTACACCAGCTTGTTGTATATCCCGTCAAAAGCCCCATGGGATCTTTACAACCGCGAGCACAAACATGGACTGAAACTCTATGTACAACGCGTCTTTATCATGGATGATGCGTCACAGTTCATGCCAAGCTACTTGCGCTTTGTCCGTGGTTTGATTGACTCTAACGATCTGCCACTTAACGTCTCGCGTGAAATTCTGCAAGACAACAAGATCACGCAGTCACTGCGTGGTGCATGTACCAAGCGTGTGTTGTCGATGCTAGAAAAACTGGCTAAAAACGATGCGGAGAAGTATCAGACGTTTTGGCGTGAATTTGGCTTGGTGATGAAAGAAGGGCCGGCGGAAGATTTCAGCAATAAAGAAAAAATTGCTGGCTTGCTGCGCTTTGCCTCAACGCATGAAGACAGCGCTGAGCAGACCGTCTCCTTGGCCGACTACGTGTCGCGCATGAAAGAAGAGCAAGACAAGATCTACTATATCACCGCGGATAGCTACAATGCGGCCAAGCACAGCCCGCACTTGGAGCAGTTTAAAGCCAAAGGCATCGAAGTTATCTTGATGTATGACCGCATCGATGAGTGGTTGATGAGCTACCTGACCGAGTTTGATGGTAAGTCGTTCCAGGCAATCACCAAGGCAGACCTCGATCTGAGCCAATTCGATGATGAAGAGGCAAAAGCAGAGCGTGAAGAAACCGAAAAAGCCTTTGCGTCTGTGATTGAGCGAGTAAAATCGCACCTAGGTGAGCGTGTTAAAGATGTGCGTACCACCTTTAAGCTCTCTGGCACACCGGCGGTGGTAGTGACCGATCAGTTTGAGATGGGCACGCAAATGGCGAAGCTTCTTGAGGCGGCTGGTCAGCAAGCGCCTGATGTGAAGTACATCTTTGAACTGAACCCAGAGCACGATCTGGTTAAGCGCATGGCGGATGAGAGCGATGAGCAAAAATTCGGTACCTGGGTAGAAATGCTGCTGGGTCAAGCGATGCTGGCAGAGAAAGGCAGCATGGACGATCCGTCAGACTTCTTGGCCTCGGTCAACCAGCTTCTGACTAAGGTATAATCGACAGGCGATTGTCGAGACCACATACTGAATGACTATCGAACAAGCCCGGCCGGATTGCCGGGCTTGATAGCGTTTAGTTAAGCGTGTATGTTTCGTGTCTTTGCGAATATAGACGCAGTTTAACGAAACCTAAATAATCATAAAGGGGATCACTATGCGCATCATTCTGTTGGGTGCACCGGGCGCGGGTAAAGGGACGCAAGCGCAGTTCATCATGGAAAAATACGGGATTCCGCAGATTTCTACGGGTGACATGCTGCGCGCCGCGATTAAAGCGGGCACTGAGCTTGGTTTAAAAGCCAAAGCGGTTATTGATGCTGGCGAATTGGTGTCTGATGACATCATTCTTGGATTGGTTAAAGAGCGTATCTCGCAAGATGATTGTGCCAACGGCTTCTTGCTAGATGGGTTCCCACGCACCATTCCTCAAGCTGATGGACTGAAAGAGATCGGTGTTGCGATCGATTACGTACTCGAATTCGACGTTCCGGATGACGTAATTGTTGAGCGTATGAGTGGTCGCCGTGCTCACCTTGCTTCAGGCCGTACTTATCACGTTGTTTACAACCCACCGAAAGTGGAAGGAAAAGACGACGTGACTGGCGAGGAGCTAGTGGTACGTGATGACGATAAAGAAGAGACAGTGCGCGCACGGTTGAATGTGTATCATAACCAAACCGCACCTCTGATTGCTTACTACAAAAAAGAAGCGGATGCTGGCAACACTCAGTTTGTGACCTTCGATGGTACACAAGCCGTGGAGCAGGTGAGCGTAGAGATCCAAAAGGTACTCGGCTAAACCCGGCTCAAGGTGTCGCGCGTTTACGTGCTAACACAGGTTGTCATCGGTATAGCTAATAGTAGAAACCGGAGCTGACGATTAGTCGCTCCGGTTTTTTTGTGGCAAGCTACGCGTCATTCTCCAAACAATTTAATCAGATACGTTAAATTGGAAAGGTACAACAAAAATACTAGGCTCGTGGCCGAGCCAAAGCCAAGGACAACAAACATGACCGAAAAGCATAACCAAGTTGGCGTACTTCTGGTCAACCTGGGAACCCCAGATGCGCCTACTTCTTCTTCTGTAAAGCGCTTTTTATCTGAATTTCTGCATGATCATCGGGTGGTCGATTTAACGCGTTGGTTGTGGTGCCCACTGCTGCATGGTGTGATTCTGCCGGTACGCTCTCCCAAGGTGGCGAAGCTCTATCAAAGTGTTTGGATGGATGAGGGCTCACCGCTGATGGTATACGCCACACGCCAGCGTGATGCCTTAGCCAACAAGTCGGGATTACCCGTTGCCCTAGGCATGACCTATGGTTCCCCGTCGATTACGGATGGTATAGAGAAACTGCAGCAACAAGGCTGCGAAAAGGTCATGGTTTTGCCCTTGTATCCGCAATACTCTGCGACCACCACCGCCGCGGTATTTGATAAAGTTGCCAAATCCCTCAAAGGACGCCCCTTGCTGCCTGAGCTTCGCTTTGTGCATCACTATCACGATCATCCAGCGTATCAATCCGCATTGGCAGACTCCGTGCAGCGACACTGGGATAAGCATGGCAAGGGCGATCTCTTACTGTGTTCATACCATGGGATCCCGCAACGCTTTGCCGATAACGGCGATCCGTACCCGCAACACTGTGAACAAACCACAGCATTGTTGCAGGCGGAACTCGGGCTCCCCGATCAGGCGATCATGATGAGCTACCAATCGCGTTTTGGGCGTGAAGAATGGCTTAAGCCTTACACGGATAAAACCTTGGAAGCGCTGCCCGCGAAAGGGATTAAAACCCTGGATATCATGACGCCAGCCTTTTCCTCTGACTGCTTGGAAACCTTGGAAGAAATTGCCGGTGAGTGTCGGGATATCTTTTTAGAAGCGGGTGGCGAAGCCTTCCGTTTTATCCCATGCTTAAACGATGATGAGGCGCATATTGAGTTAATGGCGACGCTGGTGGCAGAGCATACCCAAGGGTGGTAGACAGATAAAATTCGTTTCTCCAACGCTATGCAGGCGCAAATTCTGTGGTAGAATTCGCGCCTCCCTTCCATTAGCTAGTTACACGAACCATGAAATTTCCAGGACAACGTAAGTCTAAACACTACTTTCCGGTTCATGCCCGGGATCCTTTGCTTAACCCTGCCAGTGAGCGTGGCTTTAAACGCCCCCATGTGATTGGCATTGACCAAACCTTGGTGGATATAGAAGCAAAAGTGAGTGATGACTTCCTGGAGCGCTATGGTTTGAGCAAAGGCCACTCGTTAGTGATTGACGATGAACGGGCTGAAGCCTTGTATCAAGAGCTCAAAGACAACAATTTGGTGACGCATGAATTTGCGGGCGGCACCATTGGTAATACCTTACATAACTATTCCGCCTTGGCTGATGATCAATCCATTCTGCTTGGCGTGATGAGTCAGGATATTCGCATTGGTAGCTACTCTTATCGCTATTTATGCAATACATCCAGCCGCATGGATCTCAACTATCTGCAACCTGTCCAAGGCCCGATTGGCCGTTGTTACGCGCTGATTGGCGATTGCGGTGAGCGTACCTTTGCTATCAACGAAGGCTTGATGAACCAGCTGCGTCCTGAATCGATTCCGGAACATATCTTTGAGCACGCGTCAGCCTTGGTTTTGACAGCGTATTTGGTTCGCTGCAAAGACGGTGATCCGATGCCGGATGCGACCATGCGTGCCATCGAATATGCCAAAAAGCATAACGTGCCTGTAGTGATGACGCTGGGCACCAAGTATGTGATTGAACAAAATCCACAATGGTGGCGTGATTTTCTGGCTGAACACGTCAGTGTGGTGGCGATGAACGAAGATGAGGGCGAAGCGCTCACGGGTGAAAGTGATCCTCTGCTCGCGGCCGACGCCGCCTTACAATGGGTGGATATGGTGCTTTGCACCGCCGGCCCGATTGGCCTCTACATGGCGGGTTATAGTGAAGATAAAGCCAAACGCGAAACCTCACTGCCTTTATTACCTGGCGCTATTCCCGAATTCAATATGTATGAGTTTAGCCGTCCAATGATCAAAGCCGATTGCGAAAATCCGATCAAAATTTATTCGCACATTGCCCCATACATGGGCGGGCCGGAACGGATCAAAAACACCAATGGTGCGGGTGACGGTGCGCTGTCTGCCTTGCTGCACGATATGTCAGCGAATCGTTACCACCGTGATAACGTGCCCAATTCGAGCAAACATCAGTACCCATTTTTGACTTACTCTTCGTTTTCTCAGGTGTGCAAATACGCTAACCGTGTTAGCTATGAGGTGCTGGCGCAGCACTCTCCGCGCTTGTCACGTGGCTTGCCGGAGCGCGAAGATAGCTTGGAAGAGGCTTACTGGGAACGTTAATCGCATTGCCCTAAACGATAAAAAACCGCCAATTGCTGTTGGCGGTTTTTTATTATTGGTCGTGAGGGGGCTTATTGATACGCTTTTTCGTGTACGTTGCGGACCGCACGACCTGATGGATCAGCTTGGTTTTTGAACGATTCATCCCATTCAATCGCTTTGGCACTGGAGCAGGCGATCGACGGGCCACCAGGAACACACTTCGCGGCATCTTCCAGAGGGAAGAGTTCGGCGAAAATCTCACGATACATATACGCTTCTTTGGTGGTCGGCGTATTGTATGGGAAACGGAACGCGGCGGTTGCTAACTGTTGATCGCTGACTTTTTCATCGGCGATGGCTTTTAAGGTGTCAATCCAGCCGTAACCGACGCCATCGCTAAACTGCTCTTTTTGACGCCATGCCACTGACTCTGGTAACAGATCCCCGAAGCACTCACGAATAATGTGTTTTTCCATTTTGCCGTCACCGCACATTTTATCGTCTGGCTTGATTTGCATCGCCACTTCCAAAAACTCTTTATCCAAGAAGGGCACACGCGCTTCAACGCCCCAGGCGGCCATCGATTTGTTTGCGCGGGCGCAATCAAACATGTTGAGCGCAAGCAGCTTGCGAACGGTTTCCTCGTGGAATTCTTGAGCGTTGGGCGCTTTGTGGAAATATAAGTAGCCGCCAAACACCTCATCGGCGCCTTCTCCTGAGAGCACCATTTTGATCCCCATCGCACGGATTTTACGTGACATCAGATACATAGGCGTTGATGCTCGGATAGTGGTTACATCATAGGTCTCGATGTGATACACCACGTCGCGGATGGCATCCAAGCCTTCTTGAATGCTGTAGGTAAACTCGTGGTGAACGGTGCCAAGGTGATCAGCGACCTCTTTGGCGGCCTTCAAATCCGGCGCCCCTTCTAGGCCGATAGCAAACGAGTGCAAACGTGGCCACCATGCTTGGCTTTGGTCGTCATCCTCGATGCGGTTGGCGGCATACTGCTTGGTCACTGCGGAAATCACCGATGAGTCCAACCCGCCGGACAGCAATACACCATAAGGCACATCCGTCATCAATTGGCGATGAACTGCTTTCTCTAGGGCTTCTTTGAGTGCCGCCTTATCCGTGGTGCTGTTTTTTACGCCATCGTATTCCATCCATGCGCGTTTGTAATAGCGGACCGGCTCACCTTGTTTACTCCATAAAAAGTGACCCGGAGGGAACTCACTAATGGTTTTACAAATAGGGGCTAGCGCCTTCATCTCAGACGCGACGTAATAGTTGCCGTGCTCATCGTGGCCATGATAAAGCGGGATAATGCCAATATGATCACGACCAATTAAATATGCATCTTGCTCCTCATCATACAAAATAAAGGCAAAGATACCGTTGAGGTAATCGAGTAACTCTGGGCCTTTCTCTTGATATAGGGCGAGAATAATTTCGCAGTCAGACTCGGTTTGAAACGGGTAGTCGGGGGCAAACTCAGCGCGGAGCTCTTTGTGATTGTAGATCTCACCGTTGACTGCGAGGGCTTGAGTTTGGTTTTGGTTATAAAGTGGCTGTGCCCCACTGTTAAGATCGACAATCGCAAGGCGCTCATGAACGAGAATCGCTTTTTCAGACGAATAAATCCCTGACCAGTCTGGGCCACGGTGACGCATGGTCTTCGACATTTTTAACGCGACTTCCCGCAATTGTTGCGAGTCGGTTTTGATGTCAAGCGCTCCAAAAATTGAACACATAATCTTCCTCTCTGTTTATGTTATGCGGTGTTTGTCGCCGTGTTATGCCCCCGATAAAGGGCGACTGGCGGCGACTTGTTAACCACACTTTGCCCTGTGGCAGAGAAAGACACAAGTAGATAAAACAAATTCGTTATCTAAACTTGCTTTATAGTGAATGAAATTTAATAAAAGATAAATAT
>NZ_PXUD01000015.1:0-16711 GCF_003390965.1 Salinivibrio sp. HTSP | reverse complement strand
TTCTGTGAGAGGGATGAGGCGGCAACGCCTCACCCTACTCGATGTGTTTGTCATTTTTGTACTGAGCTTTATGCTTTCCCTTCCTGCTAGCTTTTCTACCGTGCGTTTCTCTGATCTTCTTTTCCCTTCTGTGCGTAAGCTCTGTGTTAGGAGGTGTGATTATGGTGACTGTATTCTATGACAGCATGTGTCCTTTATGCGTGAAAGAAATGCGTAAGTTATCTCGCTGGGATACCGAGGGTGCGTTGCAGCTGGTTGATATTCATCAAGCTGACTTCTCCGTTCGTTTCCCTGACGTCGATCCCAGTGCCGCTAATCGCATTCTGCACGCACAAGATAGCAGCGGGCAGATGGTGTATGGTTTAGATGCAACTTATGTAGCTTGGCGGGCTGTGAATAAAGGATATTGGGTGAAGTGGCTACGCTGGCCTGGTATTGCTTGGTTTGCTGATAAACTGTATCTGTTCTTTGCCCAACACCGTTATCGCCTATCCGCGCTGTTAACGGGGCAAGCTCGCTGTCAACAATGCCAACTTAAGTAAGGATGGATATGGCTCTGAGTGTGTATGAGAGAGACGATATACTGGCGATGGAAAAGCGTTATCGCGCGGCGTTCGTGAATAGCCTGTCCGGCTTTAAATCGGCGAACCTGTTGGGCACCAGTGACTCAAATCGACAGACAAACTTGTGCATTGTGAGCTCTGCGTTTCATCTAGGGGCCAACCCAGCGTTAATGGGTGTGATTATCCGCCCTGATACCGTACCGCGTGATACGTTAGAAAACATTCGCGAAACCGGGGTTTATACACTCAACCATGTTCAAAAAGAGATGGTTGTCGCGGCGCATCAAACGTCAGCACGCTACCCACACGGGGTGTCTGAATTTGAGCAAGTGGGGTTGACGCCCTTATGGCGCGAGCGCATTAATGCGCCTTATGTTCAAGAGGCTGCTATACGTCTTGGTCTCATTCTTCGTGAAGAGCACACTATGGCGATCAATGGCACCCACCTGTTGGTGGGTGAGATCATTGAGGCACATGTTCCAGATAGCTGTATCAGCCATGATGGTTTTGTCGATATTGAGCAAGCAGGCTCCGTCGCTTTGAGTGGCTTAGACAGCTACCATACCACCGATTGTGTTGGTCGTCTGAGCTACGCTAAGCCCGATAGCATGCCTGAATGGCTTGGTTAGCGATTACGTGCCATATAATGGGCATCGACAAACTCGCCATTGCGGAACGCAAACTGTTTGGCGGTGCCTTCAATCTCAAAGCCAAATTTTTGATAGAGGCGGGTCGCAGCCGCGTTATCCGTATAAACGGTTAGCTCTATCCGTGATACGTTCAGCCAGTTTTCGGCTAAATCGATCGCTTTTTCCATTAGCGCGCTACCAATGCCGCGGCCTTGATAGGCATCGTGAACGCCCATACCAATGTCTGCGACGTGGCGACGGCGAGGGTTTGTGGCAATGACTAAGCCTAGGTTGCCGACCACTTTACCTTCTAGCTCGGCAACCAATGGGTATACGCCATCAGGTACCTGATTAAGTCGCTTTTCCCACATGGCAAGGCTCGGCATCGGCAATTGCAGGGTGCCTGCTTGAGCCTTGGGTTGCGCATAGATATCACGTATCGCCGGAATGTCGTCGGCGTGGTATTGACGAATAATCAGAGACATAACACATCCTTGTGGTGAGTTTTCTTTTTAATAAGCCATGGAATTAAGGATAAATCAACAGCTTATATTGAATAAGTTTCTGATTATTCACTCTAAATGGAGATCCAGCGGCGTTTTACTTGCTCGGCCACCGGTTTCCCGGGTCAGTCGAGGGACCAAATAGCCGGAGAGCTGCTCGATAATCTCCTGCATTAAGGTGCGCGCTTCATCGTCTGAGACTAAAAAGTGAGCGGCGCCCTGGACTTTATCCAATACATGCAGGTAGTAAGGCAAAACGCCAGCCTCAAACAGTCGTTGGCTCAGTGCCACCAACGCATCCGCACTATCATTCACGCCTTTGAGAAGCACGCTTTGGTTAAGCAGTGTGATACCCGCTTGTCGCAGCATGTGGAGTTTGTCGCTTAGCTCGTCATCGACCTCATTGGCATGGTTGATGTGGGTGACCATCACCACTTGTAAACGCGAGTGCGATAAGCGCTCGGTCAGCGCTGAGGTGATGCGAGCGGGGATCACGACGGGCAAGCGAGTGTGGATACGCAGCCGTTTAATATGTGTTATTGGCTCGATAGCACTGATGAGCCAATCGAGCTCCTCATCTTTGGCCATCAGCGGGTCGCCACCCGATAAAATCACTTCGTCTATCTCTGCATGAGCGGCGATATAATCCAGCGCCCCTTGCCACACGCGTTTGCTGCCTTTGTTATCTTGATACGGGAAGTGGCGGCGGAAGCAATAACGGCAATTTATTGCACAGCCTCCCTTAACGATCAGCAACACACGGTTGTGGTACTTGTGTAACAAACCAGGAATCGCATTATCTTGCTCTTCCAGTGGGTCAGCGCTGAACCCGTCAACCTCATTAAATTCTTCCGCAATCGGCAGTACTTGCTTTAGTAATGGATCATGAGGGTTGCCCTTTTCCATTCTGGCGACAAAACTGCGTGGGACACGCTGTGAAAACAAACGGCGCGCCTTAAAACCGGATTCCCATCCCTGTGGTGAAATATCAAGCATTTGCAGCAGTTCATTGGGATCTGTGATCGCCTCTGCGAGTTCTTTGATCCAGTTTCGCTCAACAGCAGGTTGGATTCGGGTTATGATGTGCGACATTTGTGAAAACTCGAAGATGTTAAGAGGATCAAGATGGCGTCTTTCAGCACTAATGAATTCCGCGGCGGTTTGAAAATTATGCTCGATAACGAGCCGTGTGTCATTACCGAAAATGAATTCGTAAAGCCAGGCAAAGGTCAGGCGTTTAACCGTGTCAAAATCCGTAAGTTGATCTCCGGTAAAGTACTAGAGAAAACATTTAAATCGGGTGACAGCGTTGAAGCGGCCGACGTGATTGAAGTCGAGATGGATTACCTGTACACAGACGGTGAATTCTATCACTTCATGAACAATGAAACCTTTGAGCAAATTGCGTCTAATGAGAGCGCAGTGGGTGATAACGTCAAGTGGCTAGTCGAGAACAACACTTGTACGCTTACGCTTTGGAATGGTGACCCTATCGTGGTTACCCCACCTAACTTTGTTGAACTCGAAGTGACGGAAACTGATCCTGGTTTGAAAGGTGATACGCAAGGCACGGGTGGTAAGCCAGCGACACTGAGCACAGGCGCTGTGGTTCGCGTGCCTTTGTTTATTCAAATCGGCGAAGTGATTAAAGTCGATACCCGTACGGGTGAGTACGTTGGACGGGTTAAGTAACCTTTGCAAAAAAGCCCTGCGCTTCTTCAGCCAGGGCTTTTTTTATGCCTCGTTTTTACTGGGATTAAACAATCAACACCAACAGCACGGCGGCAATGCTGACGGCAAAAGCGATGGCATAGCACACCACTTTGCCTGCTAACCCCACATGCAGCTTCAAATCATGCAGCCCGTGATGAATGCGGTGCATGGCGTGCCACATTGGTAGCGCCAGCGTGGCGAGGATCAGCAGTTTGCCCAGCCAGTGATCAGCAAACATCATCACGCGGTCATAGCTCAATGCGGATGGGTCAATAACGCCAAGTGGGATGAGCACCCCTAGAATCAAGACAGTCACCGGGGTAAACATCGCGAACCAGGTCCCCCCGGCGCCAAATAAACTCCACCAAATGGGCTCATCAGAACGTTTGGGTTTGGGATCGATCATAACACCTCCTAAATGAGCACCAGAGCAATCAGTGATATCACCGCCACCGCGGCCCATTGCGCACCAATCACCCATTTACCGTCGAGCAGTTTGCCTTTAATGCGAATCGGCATCACTTGCGGCATCATGCTGAAAAATGTGGTGGCATGAAACAGGCTGGCGACCAAGGCAACCAGGTTCAAGATAATCACAACCGGGTGGGCCATGTAATCCAGCCAGCTTTGCCATGCTTGCGGTCCCTGAACCAAGCAGATTAACCCAGCGGTGAGACTAAGCGTGAAGAAGACCAAAGGCAGTACTGTCGCTTCTCGCACCATATAAAAGCGGTAGAACGGATGGTCGAGCCACCAAGTACGCGGCATGGGGCGTGTATAGGGTTTGCGATTACTCATCCTCTTACCTCCTGCCCATCTTTATTAGGATTAAACATGGCAATCACCATATCTTGGGTGGAAGCCACCTTGCCTTGGTTGACTGCACCTGCAGGATCAACACTCTTCGGACATACTTTTGAGCAGTAGCCGACGAAAGTGCACCCCCATGCGCCGTTATCACTATTAATCAGAGGCATGCGTTGGGCTTTCCCCTTGTCGCGGCTGTCAAGATTATAGCGGTGTGCCAGCGCGATCGCGGCAGGACCAAGAAAGTCGGGATTGAGACCAAACTGAGGACAAGCGGCGTAGCATAAGCCGCAATTGATACAAGCGGCAAACTGTTTGTAGCGTGCCATTTGTTCAGGCGTTTGCGTATTGGGCCCGTCTTCAGGGCGGCGATCATTGCCCAAAATATAAGGTTTGATCGCTTCAAGACGCTCGATAAAGGGCGTCATATCGACAACGAGATCTTTTTCGATGGCAAAATTAGCTAAAGGCTCAATCACCACCCCTTTGGCGTAATCACGTAAAAACGCTTTGCAAGCGAGCTTGGGCACGCCATTGACCATCATCCCGCATGAGCCACAAATGGCCATGCGACACGACCAGCGATAAGAGAGCGACTTATCGAGGTTGTCTTTGATATACCCCAGCGCATCCAAGACCGACATGGTTTCATCGCCGGGTACAACGAAAGATTGCGAGTAAGGCGCATCATCCGTTGCCGGATCGTATCTGAGCACTGAGACCTGGTAGGTAGTTTGCGTCATGATGCGGGCTCCTCTTGTTGATCCACATTGCCACCATTGGCGTGTTCCGCCGCATCGCCATATAGGCGCGCTTGTGGTTGTGATTTGGTGATTTTGACATCGCCATAGTCAATGCGAGGACCGCTCTCGGGTTGATAGAACGCCAAGGTGTGTTTGAGGTAGTTATCATCATCACGCTCGGTGCAGCCTTCATCTAGCCGTTGGTGAGCGCCACGAGACTCCTTACGCTGGATGGCAGAATGTGCCATGGCTTCTGCGACTTCCAAGCCATAGCCGACCTCAATGGCGTAGAGCAGATCGGTATTGAACACACTGCCTTGGTCTTGGATGGCAACATCTTGATAGCGTGCTTTGAGTTCAGCAATTTTATCAATGGTCGCTTGCATTAGATCTTCGCGACGATAAATACCGCAGCCGGCTTCCATTGTCTCGCCCAGCTCTTTGCGAATATCCGCCCAGTTTTCTTCGCCTTGATGGTTCAAGAGCTTATCAATGCGCGCTTTGACGTTCTGAATCTGGGCATCAATAGCCGCTTGATTCCAACCTGTGAAGGCCGCTGCCCGTTTTGCGGCGCCTTCACCCGCTAAACGACCAAATACCGCCAATTCAGCGAGCGAGTTTGAGCCGAGTCGATTAGCGCCGTGCAAGCCGACGGAGGAGCACTCACCAACCGCAAATAAGCCGTTAACGCGCGTTTCGGTTTGGGCATCCGTTTCAATGCCACCCATGGTGTAGTGCACGGTAGGACGAATTGGGATCGGCTCTTTGGCAGGGTCAACATTGACATAGGCTTTGGCGAGCTCACAAATAAACGGTAGTCGTTCTTGAATGTAATCTTCGCCGAGGTGACGCAAATCAAGATGCACAACGTCACCGAGCGTGTGCTTGATGGTATTGCCTTTTTGTTGCTCATGCCAAAAGGCTTGCGAAACTTTATCGCGTGGGCCGAGCTCCATGTATTTGTTTTTTGGCTGCCCGACCGGTGTTTCAGGCCCAAGACCATAATCTTGCAGGTAACGATAGCCGTCTTTGTTGACAATAATGCCACCTTCGCCACGGCAGCCTTCGGTCATTAAAATTCCCGTACCAGGCAATCCAGTGGGGTGATATTGGACAAATTCCATATCACGCAGCGGGATGCCGTGGCGATAAGCCATGGCCATGCCATCACCGGTGACAATGCCACCATTGGTATTACAGCTATAAACGCGTCCCGCGCCGCCAGTGGCTAGCACCACTGATTTGGCTTTAATACAGACCAGCTCGCCTTCCGCCATATGGAGGGCAATCAAACCTTGTACTTGGCCGTCATCGACAATCAAATCAATCACAAAGTATTCATCGAGACGCTGGATTTGCGGGTATTTGGTCGAGGTTTGAAACAGGGTGTGGAGCATATGGAAACCGGTTTTATCGGCAGCAAACCAGGTGCGCTCCACTTTCATGCCACCAAAGCGGCGGACATTGATACTGCCATCGTCTTTTCGGCTCCAAGGGCAGCCCCATTGCTCGAGTTGTACCATTTCGTGGGCACAATGTTTAACAAAGTAATCGACGACATCTTGCTCACATAACCAGTCGCCACCGCTGACGGTATCATTGAAGTGGTTGTCTAGGCTGTCTTCATCCTTGATGACGGCAGCCGAGCCACCCTCTGCGGCCACAGTGTGGGAGCGCATCGGGTAGACCTTAGATACCAGCGCAATATTAAGCGAGGGATCGGCCTCAGCGGCCGCAATAGCAGTGCGCAGCCCCGCGCCACCGGCGCCAATCACTGCAATATCTGTGGTAAGGATCTGCACGTTCATCCTCCAGTGTAGGGAAAGCCAGTGCTTGGCTTGTTTATTGTTCTGCTGTCATGGTAGGCAATCTGTGCAAAGCAAAAATTGACTCAGTCGGGGAATTGTCGCGATTTTGCGGGCATGGGTGTTAAATTGCATAAAAGTGTGATGTTAGTCGTTAAGTGCCTGCCTCTCTTGTAAAAAGGGAAAATGCTGACAAAGAAAATGCGGCATGTGACACATGTTCGTCGTGTGACACCGGTTGTGAGTACTTGTCATTCCAGGCGGCAGCGATAGACTGGCGTCACCAGAAAGCGCAAGAGTAACGAATGAGTGAGATGAATCAGTGGCAGCCAACGGCAAGCGTGTCACAATTAAAAAAACGCGCTGCGATCATAGCCCGTATCCGTCAATTTTTTGCTGAACGTGAGGTATGGGAAGTGGATACCCCTGCACTGAGTCAAGCAGCGGTGACCGATGTGCATCTTCATAGTTTCAAAACGTCTTTGGTTGGGCCGGGTTTTGCTGACGGCGTCGCCTTGCACCTCATGACCAGTCCAGAGTTCCATATGAAGCGGCTATTGGCCGCTGGAAGTGGGGCTATTTATCAAATCAGTAAAGCGTTTCGAAATGAAGAAGCCGGGCGCTACCACAACCCTGAGTTTACGATGTTGGAGTGGTATCAACCTGGTTATACCCACCATGACCTAATGGATGAAATGGATGCCTTGTTGCAAGCGGTACTCAGGTGCCAAGGTGCGACACGGATGAGCTATCAAACGGCATTTGCATCCTTCACCGGACTGTGCCCGTTAACCGCGGATATTATTCAGCTGCGTGCACTTGCCGCGACCCAAGGACTTGCCGATATCACTGAGGATGAAACCGACAAAGACACCTTGCTGCAGCTGCTTTTCTCCGTGATGGTCGAGCCGAATATTGGCCAGCAGGCGCCCGCCTTTATTTATGACTTTCCTGCATCGCAAGCCGCGCTGGCAAAAATCAGCGAAGCAGACACGCGTGTTGCGCACCGGTTTGAGGTGTATTACCAAGGCATTGAACTGGCTAATGGCTTTTATGAGTTGCAAGACGCCAACGAGCAACGACAGCGGTTTGAGGCGGATAATATCGCACGAGTCGCGCGCGGTTTATCGCCACAGCCTATCGATGAGCACTTACTGTCCGCGCTGGAAAGTGGTTTACCTGATTGCGCTGGGGTAGCATTGGGCGTCGACCGTTTAGTGATGTTGGCACTCGGTTGCCACCACATTGATGCGGTCACCGCTTTTCCGGTATCACGTGCGTAGAAGCGGGAAAAACAACGCCGCCCGAAGGCGGCGTTCGTCGTTAGGGGCGTGACGACAAGACGTTAGACTTTAAACTTGGATAAGTCTTGATGCATGTCCCGCGCGGCTTGTGCCATGCTTTCACCTTGATCGCCGGTAGCACTGGCTTGCTGGTGGATCTCATAGGAGAGATCTTTTACCGCTTGGGTATTGCGGTTGATGTCGTCGGTCACCGCGCGCTGCTCTTCTGCGGCGCTGGCAATTTGAATCGCCATTTCCGAGATAGTACCAATCGCGCTGGTGATTTGATTGAGACGCTCACTGGCCGCTTCGGCGCGCTCCACACTTGATGTCGCCATTTCGTTACTTTGGGTCATATCATCGACCGCGCGTTGCGTGGTGTGCTGCAGCGTCTCAATCATATTGCGAATCTCTTCGGTGGAGCTATGCGTCCGTTGACTTAATACGCGCACTTCATCGGCAACCACTGCAAAGCCGCGCCCTTGCTCACCCGCCCGGGCCGCCTCAATCGCCGCGTTAAGGGCAAGCAAGTTGGTTTGTTCGGCCACTCCTTGAATGGTCGCGATGATTTGGTTAATGCTTTGTGCATTTTCATCCAGCTCACGGATCACATTGGTGGCACGCTCCACTTGCTCGGCGAGTTGAGTAATGGCGTTGCGGTTATCACCGACCACACTTAACCCCTCTTGGCAAGATTGCTCGGCTTGTTGTGCGGATGAGGCTGTATCTTCAGCATGGCTTGCCACTTCGTTGGCCGTCGTTGACATTTCGTGGATAGCCGTCGCTATTTGGTCAACATCATTTTGCTGTTTATCAACCAACTGACTGGATTGCAGGGCGTGGGTTCGGCATTCTTCCGCACTTTCTGACAATGTCATGCTCTGACTAACCGCTTTACCTACCATTTGCTGGAGCTGGGCAAGGAAGGCATTGACGTACCCAGCCAATTCGCCAATTTCATCTTGGCGGGCGATGTTGATCCTTTGCGTGAGATCGCCTTCACCGGCAGAGAGGGTACGCACAGCGCCTGTCAGCTCGCCTAATGGCTTAAGTAGTTGTTTGATTAATGCGCCGGCGACAAAGGCAATCACGATAAACAAGATCACGGAGGCAATCACCACAAAGGTAATTTGCTCTGATACCGAGGCATAGGCTTGCGCCTTATCTTCGACGATACCCAAGGTCCAATCGGTATTCGGGACCTCGATAGCGGCGATGAGCTTTTCTTTGCCATTGAGTTGAAAGGTGGTGAGCTGACGTTGTGCGCTCGCGCTAGCCATAAATGTGGGTGTGAGCTCTTCATCCAGCTCAGTGAGGGGTTGGCGACTGAGATCGGTATCGCGATAGGCCACTAAGCGGTTGTCACCATCGACGAGAAAGGCAAAGCCATTGCTGAGTTTTAAATTTAACACTTGCTCGACAATATCGGTGACGGTGACATCGGCAGCCAGTACCCCTTGATATTGACCATTGAAGGCCTTGGCAAGACTGACCACCAAACTGCCGTCGAAATCTTGATAGGGCTCGGTAATGATTAAGCCATTCGCGTTACTGGCGCTTTGATACCAAGGGCGAGTGCGCGGGTCATAGTCGGCGGGCCAATCTTCGCTTTTATCACCGTAGGCGATGCGGCCATCTTCAAAGCCGGCATACACGGAGAGGAAATGCCCCGCTCGCTTGGTCACCAAAAGCTCGCGATCGACATTGGCCTGATTGGCGATCAGTGATTCGTTTGCTAATAGCATATCGGCACGCGTACTCAGCCAGCTGTCGATAAACTGAACAGTGGCATCCCCGACATCATGCATTTGTTTGGTAATACTGTTGGTCGTCTCGCTTTGGAGTTGACGCACAGAAATGCTGGCAAGCACTGCACTGACCAGAGCCACTATAAAGGCAATGGCCACAATGATTTTCAGCTTAATTGTCGGCTTGGGCATAGACACATTTCCATCTCGTTGAAAAGTGTCACAAGTGTAGACGCAACGTTTGCACTATGGTTGGATCGATCAGACAAAATGTGGTCACAAAAGCGGTGAAGAGAGAGAAAAAGGATGAATTTGTGATCTTTCTGCCAGTGACAGTCTGCCTACCTCGGCAGGCAGACTGCGGTGGCTCAAGTTATACTTTGAACTTGGAGAGGTCGTTGTGCATTTCTTGCGCGTCTTGCGCCATTTGCTCACCTTGCTCGCCCGTTTCATTGGATTTTTGGTGGATCTCTAACGAGAGGTCACGCACCGCTTGGGTATTGCGGTTGATATCTTCGGTCACTGCACGCTGCTCTTCAGCCGCGCTGGCAATTTGTGCAGCCATCTCCGAAATATCGCCAATGGCACGGGTAATTTCGTTGAGTTTCTCGCTCGCAGAGGCGGCGCGCTCGACGCTCGAGGTCGCCATATCATTACTTTGGGTCATGCCATCCACCGCGCGTTGAGTGGTGTTTTGTAGCGTTTCAATCATGTTACGGATCTCTTCCGTGGAGTCATGAGTGCGCTGACTCAACACACGTACTTCATCGGCGACCACAGCAAAGCCACGCCCTTGTTCACCGGCACGAGCTGCCTCAATGGCGGCGTTAAGCGCGAGTAGGTTGGTTTGTTCGGCAATATCCTGAATGGTGGAGATAATTTGGTTGATGCTTTGTGAGTTGGTATCCAATTCACGGATCACATCCGTCGCTTGCTCGACTTGCTCTGCCAGTTGGGTAATAGCATCACGGTTGTTCTCCACCACTTCTAGGCCGTCACGGCATGAGCCCTCTGCCTCTTGGGCTGAGCGAGCGGTTTGTTCGGCGTTACTGGCCACTTCGTTGGCCGTGGTCGACATCTCATGGATGGCGGTAGCAATTTGATCCACATCGCCTTGCTGCTGACCCACCAAGCTACTGGATTGGTGGGCGAGGTTGCGGCATTGGTCGGCTCTGTCAGACAAGGTCACACTCTGGGTGACGCTGCGGCCTATCATCGCTTGTAACTGTTCCAGGAACGCATTGACGTGCCCGGCTAACTCACCGATTTCATCTTTACGGACAATATCAAGGCGCTGAGTCAGATCCCCACTGCCTTTTGACAGTGAGCTTACTGCATGGGTGAGTTGGGTTAGCGGTGCCAACATCCGGTGAATAAGGGCACCGGCAATCAATGCAATGATCACAAAGAGAATCACTGACGTCACCAAGGTGGAAACAATCTGCTCTGAGACAGACGCAAACGCCAACTTTTTGTCTTGTACCACGCCAAGGCTCCAGTCAGCGCCTTCAACGGGCGTCACGGCGAGCAGTTTTTCTCTTCCGTCACCGTCAAAGGTAATGCTCGCGAGTGCGTCACTATTACGGGCCTTTTGGATAAAAGCGGGGGTGAGCTCATCGTCAACCTCGGTGAGCGCTTTGGTACTGAGCGCGGTATCCCGATAAGCGACGACATTGTTATTCTCGTCCACCAAAAAGGCAAAGCCTTGGTTGGGTAACCGCACGTTGAGCACTTCTTGCACAATGGCGTCAACGGAGAGGTCTGCAGCAATGACGCCCTCAAAGCGTTGATTGAACGATTTAGCAAAACTGATCACCATGCCGGCACCATTAGCATCGACATAAGGCGGGGTGATGATTAGTTCATTGGCGGCGTTGGCTTGTTTGTACCAAGGTCGCGTTCGTGGATCGTAATTGGCTGGCCAGCTTTCTGTTTTGTCACCATAAGCAATCGAGCCGTCTGCAAATCCGGCGTAAACGGTGAGAAAGTCACCTTGGCGTTTGGTTAATAAGAGTTCTCGATCAACATTGGGTTGTGTCGCAATCAGTGGCACATTGGCAACCAGCATGTCACTGCGGATATCTAGCCACTCTTCGATAAAGTTGCTGGTGGAAAGACCGACATCGCGCATTTGCTCAGTGACGTTTTGCTGCGTCTCTTGTTCCAATTGGTTAACCGAAAACCATGCCTGTACGGCACTGACTAAGGCAACGACCAAAGCAACAGCAAGCAATATTTTGGTCTTGATGGTGAATTTCATTAAAGATCCCTCGTACTACCACGTTTTGATGACACTTTCTTATTGAGTATCTGCTTAATTGTAGAAAGCTTGAGTCAATGAGGGATAAAGAATTTTGCAAAAAGTGGATTTATCCTTAAAGCTCAGCTGGCTGTCTTACTCACATCATCAGTGTTATCCCATTTTTAGCGGATGAAAAATATCAATTTTCTCGTTCTGGGGCGAATCTATCGTTTTGTGTCTCAATCGTTAAACGATTGTCATGTGAGTAAGAGGACAGCGGTATAAACTAGGCCTAAGCCACTTATGCCTAAGATCAGACCGACTTTGACCAAATCTTGACTGCTGATAAAGCCAGTTGAATACGCCAAGGAGTTGGGTGGCGTCGAAACCGGCAGTATCATCCCCAAGGAAGCGGAAAAGGCGACGACAATTAATAGACCTTGCATACCGCCAATGCTTGCCAGTGCGGGCATGGAGGAAGCAATGGCTGCGGCTATCGGCATTAAGAGGTTAGCGGTGGCTGTGTTGGACATAAAGTTTGCCATCAGCCAGCAGATAATCGACAAGGTAACCAACACCGTCATGGCGGTAAGCAGGCTGTAATCGACCGCATGAGCGAGCGCCGCGGCGAGACCGGTTTGGTCGAGCGCGATCCCCATGGCAATCCCGCCGGCAACCAGCCACAATACATCCCAGTTGATTTGTTTAAGTTCTGGCTTACCAATAATGCCGGTGAGGGTAAAAATCGCCAGTGGAATTACCGCCACCACATAAGTGTTCATGCCATGCAAACTGGTGGTGAGCCACAGCACGATCGTGAGGGCGAAGGTGATATAGACAGTATACGCCTGCCAACTTTGTAAAAAGCGTCCCTCTAAAGCGAGATTCACGCGGGTATGTTGACTCTGAAAGAGCCGTTGTAATAGCCACCAGGCGAAGGTGAGTTGAACAATGACAAAAGGCAGCCCCATTTGCATCCAGCCCAGAAAAGAGACTTTATATTCCCCGGTTAGATACTGTAACGCAATGGCGTTAGGCGGTGTGCCGATAGGGGTGGCAATACCACCGGTATTCGCCGCCACGGGAATACACAGCACGAGTGCCTTGACCAAAGGATCCCCTTTGGGTAGCACCGCGATAATGGGGGTTAATAGAGCCAGCATCATCACCGTGGTGGCCGTATTGGACATAAACATCGAAAATACCGCGGTAATCAGCATTAGGCCAAGCATGATAAATTTAGGGTGTTGCCCAAATGGCCTTAACAGCACACGTGCCAAATTAATGTCGAGTTCATATTTTGACGCGGCAATAGCCAGTGAAAACCCGCCCATAAACAGAATAATGATAGGGGATGAAAAGGCGCTGAGAATGTCGGTATAAGGAATTAAGTCTCCGCGGGGGTGATGCTGTGTGATACCGCGAAACCAGTGTAAGCCTTTATCAGATATCATCACTAGTTGTAGTGTGATTATCAATAAAGACGTCGAAAAAACAGGCACAGGCTCAAGAACCCACAGCAAGGCCGCCATCAGAAAGATCGCCAATAAACGGTGCTGAATGATAGTGAGGTTAGCAACGGGTAACCAATCGGTAGGGGCTAACAGTAATAACAGCGGTAAACCGAGGGCGACCAGCAATTTGATAAGACGAGCATTGACCACAAATACGCTCCTTCGTCATGGGTGGGCGAGCGCGTTCCGCCTGAGACGCGAAGACTCGCGTGCGCCTTGTTATCAGAAATAGAATATCTTTATGATACGGTGCTTTATCTTGAATTAACGGGAAAAATATCCGAATTTCCACACAAAAAAGGGGCATAAATGCCCCATATTTCACATTTTTCTAGATTTTTAGCGGGAGCTAGTGCTGGCAATGTGCGTAAGCTTGCCCTAATTGTGTTGGCTCACCGGGTATGACGGCATCATCAAAGCGTACCGCCCCTTTGGGGAAGAGGTTAATCACGGTAGAGCCCAGTTTGAATCGGCCCATTTCCTCTCCTTGAGCAAAGTGCATCGCCTGCTCACCGTCGGTTGGATATTGCCAACGACGAATACTGCCACCGGTTGGCGGGGTCACCGTCCCGGCCCAGGTGGTTTCGATACTGCCAACAATGGTGGCGCCGACCAATATTTGCGCCATGGGGCCAAATGCAGTATCAAAGACGCACACCACGCGCTCATTCCGCGCAAAGAGGTTTGGTACGTTTTCTGCCGTCAGTGGATTCACTGAAAACAAATCGCCAGGAATATAGATCATCTCTCGTAATACGCCGTCACACGGCATGTGGACGCGGTGATAATCGCGGGGAGAGAGGTATAAGGTGGCGAACTCTCCCTGATCAAACTTTGCTGCTAAGCTGTCATCGCCACCGATAAGTTCAGTCAGTGAGAAGCTATGGCCTTTCGCTTGAATCAAACGACCCTGTTCAATCGCGCCTGCTTGGCTGACACAGGCGTCAGCCGGAAAGATCAGTGTTGTCTCGTCGCCATCGATTGGGCGTAGTGCGGGCTTCAGCTCACGGACGAAAAAATCGTTGAAGGTGCGATAGTAACTCGGATCGCTGACTTTCGCTTCGCTCATATCGACGTGATATTGCTTGATAAACCACTTGATGACTGCAGTGGTTAACCAGCCACCTTTTAAGCTCGCAAGCTTGCCCATTAATCGGGTTAACGCGTGTTTCGGCGTAAGATATTGTAGGCCGACTTTCAAATCGTCTCGCACAGTGTAGTCCTAACCATTTATTGGGTTGATGATGCCAGTGACGCGCTTATACGGGCGCGCCGTGTCGCGGATCTGAGTGAAGTGACAGTCGCTCAGTGTTGCTTATTACGAGAGAACTGACGGTTGTCTTTGGCTTCTTTCATGCTCTCAATGATGCGGTGGTAGCTATCAAAACGTTCGACACTAATGTGTCCGTCTTCGACCGCTTGTCGCAGTAGACACCCCGGATCATCGCCATGTTTGCAATCGCGGAACTTACAGCCACCTAAATAATCACGAAATTCGACAAAGCCATGAGCAATTTGTTCCGGCTCTAAATGCCACAAGCCAAACTCACGGACGCCGGGGGAGTCAATCAGATCGCCGCCTTGATCAAAATGATACAAGCGTGCGGCGGTGGTGGTGTGTTGACCAAGCCCTGAATTTTCTGACACCTGATGCGTATGTGCGTGCACATCAGGGAGTAGGGTATTGACCAAACTGGACTTCCCGACGCCGGATTGCCCAACAAAAACACTCACATGCTGGTCTAGGTGTGTCATCAACGCTGACATGCCTTCGCCCGAGTCCGCACTGACCATCACGAGGGGATAACCAATATCTCGATAAATATCGAGCAGATCATCGACCATCTCATGGCCTTCTTCATCCAACAAATCGACCTTGTTAATCACAATCAGGGGGGCGATATCCAGTGCTTCACAGGCAATCAGATAACGATCGATAATGTTGGTCGACAGCTCAGGTAAAATAGCGGCCACGATCACCACTTGATCAATGTTTGCGGCTACTGGCTTGACCCCATCGTAATAGTCGGGACGAGTGAGCACGGAGTCACGCTCATGCACCGCTTCCACAACGCCGGCAAAGCCATCGAGCGCTTCTTTTCCGGGTCGCCATACCACACGATCGCCAGTGACCAAACTATGGACAGTGCGGCGAATATTGCATCTATGTATCTTACCTGTGTCGGGATCTTCAATATCGGCATGCTGGCCAAACCGCGTGATAACCCGCCCTTCCCGTGCGGATTCTAGCGCGGCATCGTCCCATTGCCGATCGGTATCTTTGTCTTTGATCCGGCGTTGTTGGTTGGATCTTACCCGTCGCAGTTGACCCTTCGTCAGTTTTTTCTTTTTTGCCACGTTGACTCTTATCGGTTAAGTTGGCTTTCATATCAAGCACAGTATGATACATGGTTTATCGATAAAAAAGGCAAGTTCAATGGCGTTCAGTGAAAACAATTTAATCTGGATTGATCTGGAAATGACAGGGCTAGATCCGGATACCCATAAGATCATTGAGATCGCGACCGTTGTGACGGACGCACAGTTGAATATTCTGGCGGAAGGGCCCGTGCTGGCGATACATCAACCGCAAAGTGAGCTCGACAAAATGGATGATTGGTGTACGCGAACGCATAGCCAGTCTGGCCTAGTGGCGCGCGTACAACAGAGTGATATTGATGAACAAACCGCCATTGAGCAAACCATCGCATTCTTATCGCAATGGGTACCGTCTGGCGCGTCACCGATTTGCGGTAATAGTGTGGGACAGGATCGGCGCTTCCTCTATCGACACATGCCAGCACTTGAGCGCTATTTTCATTACCGCACCGTGGATGTGAGCACGTTAAAAGAGCTGGTACGTCGATGGCAACCAGAGGTGTTGAATGATTTCTCTAAACAGGGAACCCATTTAGCGCTTGACGACATCCGAGAATCAATTGCAGAATTACGCTTCTATCGCGAGAGGATCTTAACGATCTGATGAGTCAGTCATCGATCTGATGCTCTTTTGAGCGATTAAAAGAAAAAACCAAAATTTTGCTCATCAGCACTTGCAACCCGGTTTTTTCTTCGTATAATTCGCAGCCCTAACGACGTGAAACGTCTGTTGAAAGCGACATTAGCTCAGCTGGTAGAGCGCAACCTTGCCAAGGTTGAGG